>JBBKXS010000308.1:0-9877 GCA_037969605.1 Flavobacteriaceae bacterium | reverse complement strand
CTTCTAGCAATAGTATCTACATATTCAAAACCATCCAAAACTAAAAAAGCCAAAGTCAATACCACTGAAAAGGCGGAACTCCAAATTCCAAATTTGTAATTGGTTTTCTTGTACGCTTGGGATTTCAAATATTCGGTTTCATCATACACATCATTTAATTCTTCAGGAATTGGGTCGTTGTAATGTTTTGCATTTAAGGCATCCAGAATTTTATCTATTATAAAATTGATGATGATGATGGAGATGATGATGTAAAATAAATTCGTTGCACTCATAATTATTGATTAGTGATGAGTAATTATTGATTATTCTTTAGATGATTCTATGATTCTGAAAAGTATTTTAAGAATACTGGATAATTCTTTGTCAAATTCATTAAACTCCTCTGTTGAAATATAGTTTGTGACTTTTAAAAGTCTAAGCCAATAGTTGGTTTCTCTGGCTTCTTTATAAGAAATTGACATTTTAGCTCTAAAATCTTTTTTGGATAAACCGCCAATAGCTTCTTCAACATTAGCCCCAATTGAAGTTCCCGATTTTAAAAGTTGTCTTGAGAGGACATATTCATTTTTTGATAACAGTTTATTGTTAAGGTTAACTATTTTGATTGCAAAACTATAAGTTTTTGTGGCAATTAAATTTTCCTTCATAAATTATTAATTACACATTAATCATTACTAATTGATTCGTCTCTGACGAACGGCCTCAAAAATAAGAATTCCAGCCGCAACGGAAACGTTCATCGAATCTATTTCACCTTGCATTGGAATAATAATGTTTTGGGTCGAATGCTTTAACCAATCGTCGCTTAATCCCGTGGCTTCTGTACCAACTACAATTGCAGTAGATGTTGTAAAGTCTTGAGTTGTATAAAGTTTTGATGATTGCAATGCCGCACAATAGATGTTGATGTTGTTTTCCTTTAAAAATTGAAGGATTTCCTGAGTATTGCCCATGGCAATTTGGTTGGTGAACACACAGCCCACACTGGACCTGATGATATTGGGATTGTACAAATCACTTTTTGGATTGGCTATAATTACTGCATCAATATTTGCTGCGTCGGCGGTGCGTAACAATGCGCCAATATTTCCTGGTTTTTCAGGAGCTTCGGCAATAAGGATGAGCGGGTTTTTATCAGTTATTTTTAAATCTTCTATACGATGAGCCAAACTTTTGGCGACTGCTAAAACACCCTCGGTTTTATCGCGATGCGCCAAGCGTTGGTAAACGTCTTTTGAAATTTCTATAAGGTCAATTTGCGGATTTGTTAATTTGTTTAGTTGTTCCTTGGAAATCAATTCAGGATAAAAAAGCAAGGTTTCTATAGTATATTTGCCCTTAATTGCCAAACTGATTTCACGCTGGCCCTCTATTAAAAACAAGCCCGTTTTTTTGCGCTCACGGGATTTTTCCTTAATCTGAACGAGATGCTTGATCAACGGATTTTGTACACTTGAAATTTCTTTGTTCATATTGTTGGTAAAAGTAAAAGTTTTATCCGTAATTTTAGTACTATGACGACGACAAAGTATCCATTTTAAATACCAAAAAATAGTTTATGAAATTACAATCCTTTTTGCTCATTGTGTTGATTTTTATGTATTCCTGCAAAGAAAAAAATACTGGAGCCAAAGAAAACCTTCAAGAAAATCCAAATGTTACCATAATAGATTATCCTGAACATATCTCCAAAGTATTCGAAGCCCATGGGGGATTAGCGAACTGGAAACAAATGCAGACCCTAGAATTTACAATACCCGACGACTCAGGAAATGAAGTTAACAAGGTTGATTTAAAATCACGAAAAAGCTTAATCGATATGCCAAATCATACTATTGGTTTTGATGGAAGTGAGGTTTGGCTTTATAAAAAAGACACTATTGCATATAAGGGCAATCCGAAGTTTTACTACAATTTGATGTTTTATTTCTATGCCATGCCTTTTGTGTTTGCAGATGATGGCATTCATTATGAAGATGCTGACGCCTTAGTTTTTGAGGGCAAAACTTACCCGGGTATAAGAATTTCTTATGGAAGTAATGTAGGTGAGTCTCCCGATGATGAATACATTTTGTACTATGATAAAGATGACCATAAAATGGCTTTTTTGGGTTACACAGTAACTTTTTTTAGTAAGGAAAAAAGTAAGGAATTCCATTTTATAAAGTATGACATCTGGCAAAATATAAATGGCTTACAGCTTCCCAAAACTTTAGTATGGTACAATGTTGAAAATAACTTGCCGACAACGAAGCGTAATGAGGTTAAGTTTGTAGATGTTACTATATCTAAACAAAAGATGAATTCGGAAGCTTTTAAAAAGCCTAAAGGGGCAGAGACTATAGAATAAAAAAAAGCGAGCTATTTGGCTCGCTTTTTTTATATAAAAACTGATTATTAGTTCTCTTTGTAATTGTTGTCAGCTTTATATTTTTCGGAATAACGATTCCAAAGCTCTGTTTGGTGGGACTCCAAACTTATTTCCCGTCCATTTATAAATGCATAGGTAAGTTGGTTGGTGCGCATATCTAAAGCATCACCGTCACTTATAAACAAAGTAGCATCTTTACCAACTTCTAAAGTGCCCAATTGTTTGTCAATACCCAAAATTTTAGCCGTGTTGGAAGTAATAAGTTTTAAGGCTTCTTCTTTGTTCATTCCTTGACCAACTACTTGCCCAGCATAAAACGGTAAATTTCTGGTTTGAAAATTACTTGCCTTGCCATTTTGGATACCAACCAAAACTCCAGCATCTACTAAAAGTTTAGGATTTTTATAAGGCAAGTCGTAATCGTCATCTTCCAACTCTGGTAAACTATGGGTATGGTTAACTAAAACTGGAATGTTGTTACTCTTTAAAAGATTGGCTACTAAGTGGGCTTGATAGCCTCCAACAATAACCATGTTGGTTATAGTATTGGTCTTCGCAAAGTTTACGGCATCGGTTATTCCTTTTTCGTCATCTACATGAACGTAGAGTTTTTGTGAACCATTAAACAAACCTTCCATGGCTCCATAAAGTAAATTTTTAATGGCGCGATCACCGCTAAGATAAGCTTTACACTGAACCACAAAGTCCTCAACTTCCTTTATCTGGTCTGCATAATCTGGGTTGGATTTGAAACCACTAGGCTCTCCTAAAAACCTACGCCCTCGACTAAAACTATTTGGCCAATTCAAATGTATACCATCATCTGCCTTTACAGTAGCATCTTCCCAGTTCCAAGCGTCTAATTGCATGATTGATGAATTTCCTGAAATACGACCGCCACCTGGTGCAACTTGTGCAATTAGCACACCATTTGGACGCATGGATTCTACAACTTTCGATTCGGCATTGTAGGCAATTTGGCTTCTTACATTTGGAATGATACCTCCAATTTCCGTTTTATCGTTAGAAGCTCTAATGGCATTAACCTCTACAAGACCTAATGAAGCGTTCGCAGCAATAAACCCAGGATATACGTCTTTGCCTTTGGCATCTATAACCTCCATTGCCTGTAGTGTTACAGGTGTATTATCTGCATTTCCAATGGTTACAATTTTTCCCTTGCTCATAACAATGATACTGTTTTCAACAACAGTACCATTGCCAATATGGGCTGTTGCACCTACAATGGCAATATCTTTTGTTTGTGTTGATGCAGGCGTTTGTTGTGCGAATAGTGCTGAAGAACACAACATAACAAATAGTAATACTTTTATTTTTAAATGTTTCATCTGTTTAAATTTTAGTTAGTTTGATCCATAGAATCACAATTCATCAACTCTTTCTCTTTTTTCTTTATAGGTTGTGTTTTTAACCCTTTATTTTTTTCTTTCATCATCATATTGATGAGTTCAGATTTCTCTTCCTTAATTTGAGCTCGCATCATGACATCACGTTTTATGTCGAAATAGGTTGTTCCTTCTATAATTGTTTTTTCTGCTTTGGCATAAACAGATAAAGGATTGTCGCTCCATAATACCACATCGGCATCTTTACCAACTTTTACACTTCCTACGCGATCATCAAGATGGAGCAGTTTTGCTGGATTTAAAGTGACCATTTTCCAAGCTTCTTCTTCAGAAATACCGCCATATTTAACGGTTTTGCCAGCTTCTTGGTTTAATCGTCTGGACATTTCGGCATCATCACTGTTTATAGCCGTTACAATGCCAACATTATGCATAATGGCCGCATTATAAGGAATGGCATCGTTGACTTCAAATTTATATGCCCACCAATCGCTAAAAGTAGAAGCACCAACACCATGTGCTTTCATTTTATCGGCGACTTTGTAACCTTCAAGAATGTGTGTAAACGTATTGATGCGAAAGTTGAATTTATCGGCTACTTTCATGAGCATATTGATCTCACTTTGCACATAGGAATGACAAGAAATAAAGCGTTCTTTGTTCAAGATTTCCGCAAGGACATCCAGTTCAATATCCTTTCTGTAAGGTTTGCCACTTTTTTTAAGGGCATCATATTGTTTGGCTCTATCAAAATAATCGATGTACACTTGCTCAACTCCCATTCTTGTTTGAGGATATCTAACTCTTTCAATATCTCCCCAGTTGGATTGTTTCACATTTTCACCAAGAGCAAACTTGATAAATTTTGGACTGTTTTTATACACTAAATTGTTGGCAGACTCACCCCATTTTAATTTAATTATGGCCGAACGTCCACCAATAGGATTTGCTGATCCGTGCAATAACTGAGCAGAGGTAACTCCTCCAGCAAGATCACGGTAAAGTGAAATGGCCGTATCATCAATAACATCTTCCATCGACACTTCAGCAGAAGAGTTTTGTCCGGCTTCATTTACTGATGCCAATGCAATATGTGAGTGTTCGTCAATAATTCCTGATGTTAAGTGTTTGCCTGTGGCATCTATAACGGTAGCACTTGGATATGAAAGGTTCCTTCCAATTTTATCAATTTTTCCGTTTTTGATAAGCACGTCGGTATTGTTCAGGATTCCTTCAGATTCATTTGTCCATACCGTAGCATTCTTAAATAATAAAGTTTCAGGTTTTGGAAGTTCTTTAAAACCAAAGGCAACATTTGGATAGGTGATAGGAACCAGCATTTGGGCGGCCTCATCTTTATCTTCTTTCTTGTCTTTGGCATCTTCAGCGTCGTCTGCTATTTCCAGTTTTTTTGTAAAGAAAGACACCTCATTTCCGTTTGGCAATGTGGCTTTTCCATTAAGACTGTTTTCTTGAAATGTGTTGGCCACAATTCTTATGAATTCTTGTTTGGTTGAATCTACAGTAGTCATGGCAATATTAACCCAATCACCATTATATGATACTTTGGAACCTCGAGTTTTTTCATCACTTGTAATTTCAGATTTTAATTTGCTCAATTCTCCTTTAAGCGACATTTTGAAAGTTTCTCCCGCTAAAGTGAATTCATAATCCCCTCTGATATCTTTGGTGTTCATGTCCTCAATAACGGTTTGTCTTCCTTGAACCCAGTTTTCATAAAGGGTTGTTTTTTCGTCAAAAATATCGCCAGAGGTAATCAAAAAATTGGCATAGCGACCACTGTTAAGAGAACCAATAATATTTGATTTTCCTAGCAATTGTGCTGGAGCCGTAGTCAAGGCTTCTAAAGCTTTCTCTTTAGACAGGCCATATTTAATGGCTTTCATAAGATTCGATTTAAACTCTTTTGCCGATTTTAAACCATTTGCTGTCAAAGCAAAATTGATATTGTTGTCTGCTAAAACTTTAGGGTTTGAAGGTTTTTGATTCCAAGCTTTCATATCGCCCAACGATAACACCGAGCTTAAAAAGGCATCTTCAACATCATAAGCATCAGGGAAATCAACAGGTAAAATATATGAGGCGTTTGTAGCTTTTATATCTGCAATGCGTTCGTATTCGTCACCTCCACCTAAAATTACATATTGGATGCCATAAGTATCCCCAACTTTATCAGCCCTTAAATCATTAGCACGACTACCAGCATCAAAAATCTGAACCAATCCTTTATTCTTATTCAAAGCTTCTAGTGAAAGATCCTTGGTTTTTGAATTACCTTTAGCATACCAATCAGCATCAAGGTACATTTGGCGCAATAAGGCCATACTTCCCATAAGAGAGGACGGATAGGATTGATTGGACAAAACACTTTTACTAAACGACAGGTATTGTGCTGAATTTTGGTCTAAAATTCTAGTTTCGTTACCGTCTTCATTATTCAAAGCTACAAGCGTTCCTGTACCTCTTACAATCCCGTCTTGAATATGCGTGTTCACAACACCAAAACCGGCATTTAATAAGTCTTTGGCATTTTTGCTGTCATAGTTAAATTTGTCTATCGCATTGCTTTCTGGCATCACATGGTCGTTCCAATAAAAACCCGTACGACTGGGATCATATTGTGCACTTCTACCTCTACCAGATTGACGTTTTGGTTTTTCAATACCATAATCAGAATACATGTCAATAAAGGAAGGATAAATGCTTTTTCCAGAAACATCAATGATATTAGAGTTCTTTGGAATGGTAACTGAAGCTCCAACATTTACAACCTTACCATCTTTAATCAATAAGGTACCTTTTTCGATAACTTGAGTAGGCGTTACATAAATTTTTGCATTTGTGATGGCGGTAAAATTTGTGTTGTTTGAAACAACGCCATCATTTTTAGGGAAATAGTCCTGTGCGTAAAAAGTGAAACTGCACATGACCATAAGAATGGTTACATAATTTTTTAACATTACAAGTGATGGATTTAAATTAGTCTTTAAAAAAGCTAAAGATAAAAATTAAGCGTATAGTACAATGTTTATACTTTTTTTTAACATTTATTAAAGATTGTTAGTTTTAAAATAATTTACCAATAGCCCAACAACATAATTATAACTGTCAATCCCTTTAGCTTGGTTGTTGGCTTTAAGGAAAATATTATAGGAAATTTTAAATACAGGCTCTAGCGGATTTTGATACAATTCCCAAAAATTGTTAGCTTCTCGGTAATTTTTAAGAATGCCTTTGTTAATGGTCTTGATCATTTCGTCATAAAGTGTTTTATCTCTTACATAAACTTCATTTAGGCAATGGCTTAAGGCAAAGGTGTAACCAGAATATTTAAAATAGATATTAGGATGATGCATCGTCGCCAGACTTCCAATAAAATTAGCTTCATTTTCCGCTGCATATCCTAGCTGGTGAGCCACCTCGTGGCTGGAGGTCGTGGGATAATTGTATTTTGGAATCAACCCATCAATTTGTGCTTCGTTTGTAAACGGATTAAGGTATCCCGAAAATCCCATGTAGGTGAGTGGCAAGCTGTAAATGGAAGATTTTAAACTTTTTGGGTGATAGGCCAAATGAGGAAATTCAATTGATAATTCCACATAGCCTTCTGGGACCAAATTTAAGAGTTCGGTTTTTGTAAAGGGCATTTCCACTTTTATGGAATCATTTTTAGTTATGTCTATTTGAATTTCATTGGCTTTTTTAATAAGTCGATTTGTGAATGAAATCAATTCTTCGGTAGTGTAATTGGAATCAATTTGAAGCGATTTTTCAAGAGGCAGACGATAATAATTAAATGCCCAAAGAAAATGGATTGCAAAATAGCCAATTGAAAATGCAGCTAAGACCTCCAATAGCCACTGTTTAGTATCTTTAATGATACGCTTTCTATTCAAAACCAACCATCTTAAGATATAAATTGTAACAAGGGTATACAATACATCACCTGCCGAAAAAGGTAACCAACCAAAGCTATAACGCATCAATTTTGAAATAAAAAGATATATACCGTTACTGTAATACTGTTCAACAAATTCAGGATAGTATGCGATAATTTTAATGCATGCAATTTGGGGTAGAATAGAAAGCGCAATAATCTGTTTTTTGTATTTCAGCATACTTCAAAAATAGAAAATAGTTTTATTAAACATTAATGAATACCTACCTTTGTAAAACTTTTAAAATGAAATAATGAATTCAGAAATAAGACAATTGGAACCCAAGGTGCTTTGGAACCAATTTGCAGATCTAAATGCCGTGCCAAGACCTTCTAAAAAAGAAGAACGCGTCATTCAATTTATCAAAGACTTTGGGCAACATTTAAATTTGGAAACCATTGAGGACAAGGTTGGTAACGTCATCATTAAAAAGCCCGCAACCGCAGGTTTTGAAGATCGAAAGACCGTAGTCATGCAATCTCATTTGGATATGGTGCACCAAAAAAATAACGACACAAGGTTTGATTTTGATTCTCAGGGCATCCAGATGTATGTAGATGGTGATTGGGTAAGAGCAAAAGGCACGACTTTGGGAGCAGATAACGGATTGGGTGTCGCCACCATTATGGCCATTTTGGAAAGTCAATCCATTCCACATCCAGCGATAGAAGCCTTATTTACTATAGATGAGGAAACGGGCATGACAGGTGCCAAAGGATTGTCGGGTGGAATTTTAAAAGGAGAGATTCTTTTGAACTTGGATACTGAAGAAGATGACGAAATTGGGGTAGGTTGTGCTGGTGGTGTTGATGTAACTGCGACAAGGACTTATAAGGAAGAAGAAACTCCTGAGTTTAAAACCGGTTATATCATTACGGTAAAAGGTTTAAATGGAGGACATTCGGGAATGGATATCCATAAAGGCTTAGGGAATGCCAACAAAATCATGAACCGATTGTTGTTTGATGCTTTTGAAAAATTTGGATTACGAATTTCTGAAATTGATGGCGGAAGTTTGAGAAATGCCATTCCTAGAGAAAGCAATGCAATTGTTGCTATTGACTCCATTCATGAAGACGTTTTTGTTTCTGAAATGAAAGATTTGGCCAATGTGATTAAGGTTGAGTTAAAAACGATGGATCCCAATTTGGAGGTTTTGGTTTCTAAAACTGAAACCCCAAAACAAATTATGGAGTTAGGTGTACAGGAAGGATTGACCAGAGCGCTTTATGCTGCTTGTAATGGGGTTTATAGAATGAGTGCCGATATTCCTGATTTGGTAGAAACTTCCAATAATATCGCTCGTGTTATAGTGAAAGATGGGCATGTTAAAATTGCTTGTCTCACGCGTTCGTCAGTTGAAAGTTCAAAATGGGATTTGGCCAAGGCGTTACGTGCAACTTTTGAATTAACGGGTTGTGAAGTGGAATACTCAGGAGATTACCCAGGGTGGACACCTGATATGGATTCTTCAATTTTAAAGGTGTTATCCAAAATTTATCAAGAGCTGAATGGAGAAGAGCCTCAAATAGCAGCTTGTCATGCGGGATTGGAATGCGGGATTCTAGGAACCCATTATCCAAAGTTGGATATGATTAGTTTTGGTCCAAATATTAGAGGAGCACATTCGCCTGATGAACGAGCGCAAATATCTTCGGTGCAAAAATATTGGAATTTTGTCCTTGCGATTTTAAGACAAATACCTAAAAAGTAGGTACAAAAAAAAGCAGCTATGGGCTGCTTTTTTTGTATGTTTTAGATATAATTTATTTAACAATCTCAACCATTTCCAAAATAAATATTAAATCGGTATTTGGAAGTATTGCACCTCTCCCTCGTTCTCCATAAGCTAAATGGGATGGCATATAAAAATAGGCTTTGTCGCCTACTTTCAATAATGTGGCTCCTTCTTTAAATCCGGCAATCATTTCAACATCAGGACTGATTTGCATGGGCATTGGTTGATACATTTGGCGTTGAATTTTCATTTCGTTGAGCATGCCATGGCGTTCTTCAACCTCCTGAACATTACTATCAAATAATCGACCATCAGTATAGTAGCCTTCATAATTGACCTTTACAGTTGCGCCTGCCACTGGTTTTGCTCCTGTTCCTTTGGTTACAAAATATAGTTTTAAACCAGAGGCCAAAGTCTCCGACTTGCTTAAATAATCATC
>JBBKXS010000307.1:0-5612 GCA_037969605.1 Flavobacteriaceae bacterium | reverse complement strand
AAAGTAAGTTGTTAAATTTTATTAACAAAGACAAATATATAAAAATATTGATTATTTACTCTAAAATTGAAGACTTTGAACATATTTTAAATAATATTTAAAAATTTCCCAACTTTAATAAAGGAAGTTATAGCTTTTTCAAGATGCTCTTTTTCATGAGCGGCAGAAAGTTGAACCCTAATCCTAGCTTTCCCTTTTGGAACCACGGGAAAAAAGAATCCGATAACGTAAATACCTTCATCTAGCAACATATTAGCCATGGTTTGTGACAATTTTGCATCATAAAGCATGACAGGCACGATGGCAGAATCACCATCAATTATATCAAAACCAGCTTGCCTCATACCCTTTTTAAAATAATTAACGTTCCATTCTAACTTATCTCTTAAACTGGTATTATTTGCAAGCATTTCAAATACTTTAATGGACGCACCTACTATAGCAGGGGCCAAGGAATTTGAAAATAAATAAGGTCTAGAACGTTGACGTAAAATTTCAATGATTTCCTTTTTGCCTGTTGTATACCCACCCATGGCTCCCCCTAAGGCTTTTCCCAAGGTTCCTGTTATGATGTCAATCCTCCCAATCACCCCTTTTTCTTCAAGTGTGCCACGTCCTGTTTCACCTATAAACCCTGCAGCATGACATTCATCTATCATAACCAATGCTTCATATTTATCGGCTAAATCACAAATTTTATCCAAGGGGGCAACTAAACCATCCATTGAGAACACACCGTCTGTAACAATAATTTTAAATCGAGCATTATTTTTGTTGGCTTCAATAAGTTGATGTTCCAAATCAGCCATGTCACTATTTTTGTAGCGGTATCTTGCTGCTTTACATAAGCGAACCCCATCAATAATCGAAGCATGATTTAAAGCGTCTGAAATTATTGCGTCCTCTTCACTTAAAAGTGGTTCAAAAACTCCACCATTTGCGTCAAATGCGGCAGCATATAATATGGTGTCTTCAGTACCATAAAATTGCGCAATTTTTTCTTCCAATGTTTTATGGATATCTTGAGTGCCACAAATAAAACGAACGGAAGACATCCCAAACCCATGGGTGTCCATGGTGTCTTTAGCCGCCTGAATAACATCTGGATGAGATGACAAGCCCAAATAATTGTTGGCACAAAAATTCAAAACCGTTTCACCTGTGGTTAAAGTGATTTCCGCACCTTGCGGTGATGAAATAATACGTTCATGTTTAAATAAACCAGCTTCTTTAATGTCAAGTAATTCGTTTTGTAGATGTTGTTTTAGTTTTCCGTACATAGTAATATTTCTTTACAGCAAATTTAAAATTCTTTTATTTGAATATCATTATTTACATAAACAAGAATTTTTTTAATAACTATAAAATTCATCTCCTCCAACACATTTTGATAAGTTTGCAGTTGTTCTTTATGTGTTGGGTCTTCAGCTCCTGTTTTATAGTCTAAAATAACAGCTTGATTGCTTTTATCAATAACTATTCTATCTGGTCTAACAATTATCCCTTGAGCCGTTATGATATCCCTTTCATTATATATTGTTAAATTGGGATTGAAATATGCTTTTAGCTGATTGTGGTTAATAATGGCATTAACGATTGGTTTTAGTTCCGTAGTTTGGATCTGATTAATTTTACCTGAACCCATAAAATTTTCAAACACAAAATCAATATCGTTTTCCGTTTTTATTTGAGACATAATAAGATGAATTAAATTCCCTTTTTCTATAGCTTTTTCTTGAGTGGTGTCCCACAAATAACCAGCATTAGTTAGAATATTAAGACTATGCATTTCTCTTGAAGTCGATATAAATTGAGTTTGAAGAATGGTTTCATTGGTTTTAACTTTAGCAAAGCCCCTCTCTGGATTACCAAAACTATATTCCATTTGATTAAGATTCCAGAGATTATTAGATTTTAAATAGTCAATAAATAAACCCGAATAATTTTTTAACTTTTCGTTTCCACTTTTGTCCAAGTCCAATTCCGATATCACGTAAAGCTGTTCTATGGCTCTAGTCAACACCACATAGAGCAAATTAATACTGTCCAATTCTAATTTAGATTTATAGTCATTATAAATTTCATATCCTTCTGTGCCATATTCCTCTAAATCCTTATTCAAGTTAAGGTAAACATATGGAAACCCACAAAATTTAGTTTCATCAACTGGAAACCAAACCTTAGGATTCATGTCAAAATAAACATCCTGATTTGCGAATGGAAAAATCACTACTGGAAACTCAAGTCCTTTAGACTTATGAATGGTCATAATTTGGACAGCATCTTTACTTTGGGGAGATACAATGCTCAACTTTTCCTTTTTGCGCCCCCAATAATTTAAAAACCCCGAAATATCACTATGGTTTTTGAGTGAATAGTCTAAAACTTCATCAAGAAAAAATTGGAGGTAAGCATTTGAAGTTTTATTAAGATTAAATGCTCTAATAATAGTTTCAACAGATTCATATAAAGGGGACTGCATAAAAACATCAATACTAAAATAAAAGCCAAATACTTCTAATGCCTTGAACAATGAATGGTTGTCTAAATGAACATGAGCGTTATAAAACGCATGTTTATCTTTAATGTTCAGTTGGTGTTCGGCCAAATAAGTTAGGAGTTCAATTTTAGTTAGATCATTTTTGGGTTGATCTACAATGGTTATTAGATTAATTATAAAATTAACTTCCGGAGAGTTTTGCAGCATGAGTGTTTCTGACGAAACTATTATTATGTTTTGCTCGCTTAAAAATTCTGCAATAGCGATACCTTCCTTAGTTTTTCTTGTTATAATACAAATGTCGCTTAAATTATAGCCATTTGTTTTAGCTTTATTAATGGTCTTTAAAACCTTTTCGCAATAGAGTAAATTTTTGTCATTTTCTGAAGTATCTAAAAATGAAATTTCAACACGCCCTTCATGTTCCAAAAAGTTGTCCTGGTGACAATTTTCAAAAATGTTTTGATGTTCAGGATTGGAAAAAGCAAAACTCGAAATATGTCTGAAAAACGCATTATTAAAATTGACAATGGCTTTTGAGCTACGGTAGTTCACTGGAAGATTTTTAACGATTTTCTCAATATGAAAAGGATTTTCATCATTGTACAAACCGATAAATTGTTCAGGTTTTCCACCACGCCATCTATAAATGGCCTGTTTGGCGTCACCAACCAACATTGTAGATCCTCTTTCGCCTTTTAAGGTTTCCCCGGAAAGGGCATTGTCAATTAAAGGAATTAAATTTTTCCATTGCAAAACCGATGTGTCCTGAAATTCGTCAATAAAGAAATGTTTGAACTTCTCGCCAATACGTTCATAAATATAGGGAACAGGTTGTTTATTTATTTCATCGCTTATTATGGAATTAAATTCCGAAATCAAGAGAATATTGTCTTCTTCTTTTAGCTCATGTAACGTTTTATAAATTTCATTTAAAACAGATAAAGGTGTGATGTTTTTGTAAACATTTTTCAGGAATTTATACTCAATAATTTGTGCCTTTGTGGTGTTAAAGTTAGCGGCTAATTCTGATTGAATGGAGTCGATTAGTGCAGCAATATCCGAAGACACGCGTTTGGGATACAAAGTTGAGCCTTCAATTAAGTCGGATTGCCATTTCAAACCAAAACCCACATCCAGATTACCGTAATTCAATTTTTCAAAATATTTAGGCAAATAACTACTTGAAAAATCTTCAAATTGTAAACCATGATTCACTATAAGTTCCAAGGTATTTTGAGCTGTGGAAATCACTTCGGATTCTATAGTTTTTATCTGCTTTATAATTTGATTTTTAAGGGCTTTAAAATCGTCTAAAGATTTGGCTTTTATGGTCTGAAGAAAAGAAATTTGGTTTTCATCTACCCATAATTTTGCAATAGCATTAAAATCGTAAGCAATATCCCAACTCTTATCTTCGTCAGCTTTTTCAATTGCAAAATCAACAAGCACCTTGGTCAATTCATTATCTGTTCCCGCTTTATCAATTAGTTTATCAACAGCCTTATTGAGCACTTCATTAGAGTCCAATTCTACTTCAAAATTTAGAGGCAAATTCAAATCATATGCAAAAGTCCTGATAAGTTTGTGATTAAATTTATCTATTGTGGAGATATCAAACGAAGCATAATTATGTACAATGGAATTGAGTAAGATTTTAGACTTTTTATGTAAGGTTTCAGGTTCAATATCCAATTCTTGGACCAATAAGGAAAACATGCTGTTTGGTTTTTCGATGATATCTGAGTTCGAAAATGCCTTAAGCATGTCTATAACGCGCTCTTTCATTTCACCAACAGCCTTATTGGTGAAAGTCAATGCCAAAATAGATTTAAAAGCAAGCGGGTATTTGGACAGGAATAAGATTTTTAAATAATTTTTTACAACCGCGAATGTTTTCCCACTTCCGGCAGAAGCATTGTAAATTGTAAAACCATTAGTCACCAACATCGAAAATTATTTCGATACAAGATAGAAACAATCAATGATTTCATAACTATTTAATATTTTTAATTGCGCTGTTTTATGCGTAAATTTGAAGGAATTAAATATTAACTTTATAAAATATAATATTATGGCTTTCGAATTACCGAAATTAAAATATGCGTATGCTGCGTTAGAACCACATATTGACGCCCGTACAATGGAAATACACTACTCAAAACATCATCAAGGTTATACCAATAATCTTAATTCAGCTATTGAGGGGACTGATTTAGAAGGAAAAACCATCGAAAACATTCTTATTAACTTAGACATGAGCAAAGCTGCTGTTAGAAATAATGGCGGTGGATTTTATAATCACTCGTTATTTTGGGAGGTTATGAATCCAGAAGGGAAAGGTTATTTATCTGGAGAACTTAAAAATGCCATTGATGCTGTTTATGGAAGCTCAGACGCCTTTAAAGATTCATTTAGTAAAGCTGCCGCTACTCGTTTTGGTTCTGGTTGGGCTTGGCTTTGTGTGCTTAAAGGAGGTAAGGTTGAAGTTTGTTCAACTCCAAATCAAGATAACCCATTAATGCCAGGTACAGGCTGTGGAGGTACGCCGATTTTAGGATTGGATGTTTGGGAACATGCTTATTATTTGAACTACCAAAATAGAAGGCCAGATTATATTAATGCTTTTTTTAATGTTATAAACTGGAATGAAGTTGAAAGGCGTTATGCTTTGGCCAAATAATTATAGATCACATAATTTTGAAAGCAAGCTCAAATGGCTTGCTTTTTTGTTTAAGATATTTTATTAAAAAAATTCCTATTTTCATGAAATTTGAAAATGAAAAAAGGTGAACGAGTGTTCACCTTTTTTGCCCCAAATCTACCATAAACTTAACCTACTTATGTTATGGTATTTACAAATATATGTGGTCTTATTTCTAAACCATAAATTTTTTAGATAAACGGTCTATAAATTGGCTTAAAAGGTTAAATGTGTGATTTTGAGATTCATTTCTTGCGAATTATGGAATAATATAAAAAAAAATTTAGTTCTCAATAATATTTTAAAAAGGTGTTAAAATAAAAAAAGGTGAACGAGAGTTCACCTTTTTTTGCCCCAAATCTACCATGAACTTAACCTACTTATGTTATGGTAGAGCTAATGTAAATC
>JBBKXS010000306.1:0-3399 GCA_037969605.1 Flavobacteriaceae bacterium | reverse complement strand
TTTTATGAACGACTCCAAAGCAGTTTTGGGCTCATCCAAATACCATGCATTCACATTAGCTTTTGAAGCGCGTAATGGTATTGAAATATCCAAGGGTTTTGATAAGTCAATTTTATAGGTTTTCGAACGGTATTGAATTGTTGCTATCAAATTACATTAACTTTAAATACATCGGAAGCGATGCCATCACTTAAAAATTTTCCTTTTTTCGTGACTAAAACTTTGTCTCCATCAATATACAATAAATGTTTGTCAATATGTTTTTGAGATTGCTCCAAAAGATACTTTTTATAGCTTTTTCCAAAATCCTTTTCGATTTTTTTTAGAGAAACCCCCCAAATGGTTCGCAATCCTGTCATTACATATTCGTTGTACTTATCACTTACCGTTAAAGTCTCCATTTCCATTGGCAACCCATCATGTGAAAGTGAATTGACGTATTTTGAATTGTTACGTACATTCCAACTACGTTGGTTTCCATTAAACGAATGTGCCGAAGGTCCAATACCCAAATACGGTTTTCCTTGCCAGTAGCTAGTATTGTGCTTTGAAAAACAATCTGGTTTCCCGAAATTGGAAAGTTCATAATGTACAAAACCAGATGATTCCAATTTTTCAATAAGTATATGAAATTGCTCTTCTGCCAATTCATCATCCACATTTTGAATGATTCCTTTTTTTATGAACGACTCCAAAGCAGTTTTGGGCTCAACGGTTAAGGCATAACTGGATATATGGGGTATATGAAAAGACAATGCTGTTTCAATATTTTCTATCCATCGTTTATTGGTCAATCCTGGTATACCATAAATTAAATCAACCGATATGTTGCTGAATTGCTTCGTAGCTTCATACAGACATTGTTTTGATTCATCAGCATTATGAGCTCGATTCATCAGTTTTAAATCTTCGTCAAAAAACGATTGAATGCCTATGCTTAAACGGTTGATTTGTGTATTTGATAATTCGTTAATTCGTTTGTTAGTTAAATCATCTGGGTTGGCCTCTAAAGTAATTTCAGGAGTATCAATGACTTTGTAATTATTATAAACTTCAGAAATCAACATTCGTAATTCGTCATTCGTCAATAAACTGGGTGTTCCTCCTCCAAAATAGATGGTTTCAACTGTTTGGTTTTTAAATTCGCCTTTTCGGAGTTTTAGCTCTTTTATCAAAGCATTTACAAGTTCATCTTTCTTTTTTAATGACGTAGAAAAATGGAAATCGCAATAGTGACAAGCCTGCTTGCAAAAGGGGATATGGATGTAGATTCCGGCCATATTATTTCTTGACACGGCCTTCATTCTGCTTGACAAAAGCACTCCAACCGGTGTAACTTTTAGCGCCTTCAACTTTGCCTTCGTTATAAAAATGGCAAACCGCGGCCGCCAAACCATCAGTCGCATCCAAATTTTTTGGCAAGGTTTTCAAATTCAAAAGAGTTTGAAGCATTTTGGCTACCTGTTCTTTGCTGGCATTTCCATTACCAGTAATGGACATTTTAATTTTTTTTGGAGAATATTCAGTAATAGGAATTTCGCGACTTAATCCGGCGGCCATGGCCACACCTTGAGCCCGACCAAGTTTGAGCATGCTTTGTACATTTTTTCCAAAAAATGGAGCTTCAATAGCAATTTCATCGGGATGGTGTGTATCGATCAATTCAATGGTTCGATCAAAAATGAGTTTTAGTTTTAAATAGTGATCTTCATATTTTTTTAAATCCAGCTCATTAAGCTGCATAAAAGTCATGGTTTTTCCCACTACTCTTATGAGCCCAAAACCCATAATGGTGGTTCCAGGATCAATTCCTAAAATAATTTTTTCCTTACTCATTATCAGAACAGTATTGGCATCCACTCAATGAAAAGGTAATTCCAAAAGTGAGGGTTAACAAATTATCGTTAAATGACCCGAAGCCTTCGTAAAAAGGTTGAAAATCTTTTGCAAATGACTGAATATAGGACAAATCCAAATACAAGGACAGCCGTTCGGCAATACCATAATGAAACTCAAAACCCGCCATGGCGTTGAAAAAAGAAGTTTTATTTTCACTAAATTCCGCAAGTGGCTGAACAAACGAAAATCCTGGACCAGAATGCAAAACAAACCCCATTCGGTTTGGCACAAAACCTAAACTTCTAGTAGCATCATATACTAATTGAGCATTGATTCTTGAATAATTAATTTTAAATTCTGTAGAATATTTTTCGTTTGTCATGCGGCTAAAACTATAATCCAACTTTGCTCCAAATTGATTGCTAAACATATTTTGAACTCCTAAATTAAGCGTGGGAAAATTATAAGTCTGACCCATATACCCTGGTTCAAAATTAGATCTAGAAGGGTTATTTATGCCTAAACTAATCTGTGCCTTCCATTTATTGGTTTCACGTTGGGCCCATAGACCTGTTGTGACAAAAATCATGATGTAAATGATTAACTGCTTTTTAATAATAGAGTTCATAAAAGTGATACTGTTTAATTCTTAATATACATAATTGGTTGCCTTACAAATCTAAACAATTCTTTTTTGTGCTTCTTAAATCACGACTGGTTATTGATGCATTTTATTCTATTTAGATCAAACAGATAAAAAATGCCAAATCTAATTTCCATATTTTTGTTAGTTCTTTACTGAAATGAAGAATTTACTTAAAACCCTTAACCTAATATGACACTAATTGCCTTAATCATTACTCTTTTTTATTTGGTTTTAATCGGAAGTTTTGTTTTTGGATTTGATAAGGTTAAGGAATTTCAACTTAAAGATATTCCTGCTAAGACCAAGTTTACGGTCATTGTCCCATTTAGAAATGAGGAAGAACATTTGCCTTCTTTATTAAAATCCATTTCAGAACTTAACTATCCTAAAGATCGATTTGAAATTATTTTTGTAGATGATGACTCTAGTGACGATTCAGTAAAACTCATCGAGAAATTTCTATCTAAATTTCAAAACAGTTCAAAAATAATCAACAGTAATAGGCTAACCGATGCACCAAAAAAAGATGCTATTTCAACTGCCATAAATCAAGCCAATCATGAATGGATTGTTACTACAGATGCCGATTGCATTTTGCCAAAATATTGGCTGGATTCTTACGATAGCTTTAATCAAAATCATGATACAAAATGTATTGCCGCACCAGTAACCTATATAAAGGTTAATTCATTTATAAAACGCTTTCAAACTCTTGATTTTTTAAGCTTACAAGGGGCAACAATTGGTGGTTTCGGAATTAAAAAACCGTTTTTGTGCAATGGTGCCAATTTAGCTTATAAATTATCCTTTTTTAAATCAATAAAAGGTTTTGAAGGAAATAACCATATTGGCAGTGGGGATGATATCTTTTTACTCGAAAAAACATTAAAACATGCTCCAAAACAGCTGCATTA
>JBBKXS010000305.1:0-4337 GCA_037969605.1 Flavobacteriaceae bacterium | reverse complement strand
TGAAAGTTGTTTTTCTCTAACTACATCACAAATGGTTTGTACCGTTCCGACTCCAAATTTTTCATCTTTTGTGGTTCCATTTTGAATAACGGCAACAGGAATATCCTGCTTTCCAGCATCGCAAAAGATGTTTACAATCTCCTGAAGTTTTCCCATGCCCATTAAAATCACAACCGTAGCTGTTGATTTTGCAGCCAATGCAACATCATTTGATAATAGATGAGATTTTGTGGTTCCTGTTATGACCCAAAAACTTTCGGAACTTCCACGTTTGGTCAACGGAATTCCTTGATAAGCTGGAACTGCCAAGGCTGATGAAATTCCTGGAACCATATAGGTTTCTATTCCAAATTGTTTGGCATAATCCATCTCTTCTGCTCCACGTCCAAATATAAAGGGATCACCGCCTTTAAGTCGTACCACATGGCCATGACTGTTGGCTCTGGCAACAATCAAGTCATTTATTTGTTCTTGTTGATAGGCATAACATCCTTTCCTTTTCCCTACAAAAATAAGTTCTGTTTCAGGCGAAGCATATTCCAATAAGACTTCGTTTAAAAGGGCATCATACAAAATAACATTGGCCTCTTTAATGGCCTTTATGGCTTTCAAAGTAATCAGTTCAGGGTCTCCAGGACCAGCACCAACAACGGTCAATTTTGGTATGAAGGTATTATTCTGCACTTACCAGTTCTTTTGTTCTATAAGATTCAATGGTTTCAAAAAACGCAACAGATTGTTCTGCATAGAGTCTCGCAAAATCTTCGGATGGTTCATTTTTATTGATTTGATATACCAATTCACTAAAGCTTGAATCCAAATCTATTTTTTCAGAGTTTATAAAGGTTTCATCAAATTGACTAATGATATTTGCTTGAGTATTGGTGCTCACATTTTCTAACAACAATAGCGCTTTGGCCCCATTTACAAAGGCAGTATAAGTATTGTAAATAGCATCGGACCATTTATGGTCTTCAAAAGCATCTTTGGCCAAATCCAATTTTTCTTTAGCTTCCAACAACAATGTTTGGACCAAATCAATCACGACTCCAGCACATTCACCAACACCAACTTCCTGTACATATTTATCGGTGTTTCCCCAATCAACAAAATCAGTTCCTACTAAATTATCCGTATCTGAAAGTGGCACCAAATAGTCATAAAAATACTTTTGACCATTTCTATCATAATAGTGCAAAAAGTGTTCTCCGTTGATTCTGTTATTTTGAAAATCATCCAAAATAAACCGCAAAGCCTGAGGACCTCTTTTCGCAGGAATTTTAATCACTTTGTCGGAAAAACGACCTTCACCGTTCCCTAAAACACCACCACCAAGCAATACTTGAACTGCCGGGGCTACTAATTTATCTTTAGTTCTGATGGACATACCCTGAAAACCAATATGTGCCATATTGTGCTGCCCGCAAGCATTCATACAACCACTTATTTTTATGGTGATGTCTTTATTTTTAACGTAATGTGGATATTCCGCTTGTAAAACACGTCCCAGCTCCGTAGCCAAACCTGTGCTACTGGCAATTCCTAAATTACAAGTATCGGTTCCTGGACATGCCGTAACATCTAAGGTTGAATTGTAGCCTAAATCGGTAAATCCTAATGTTTTTAATTCTTGGTAAAAGAAGGGCAACAATTCTTCTTTGACGTGACGAATCAATATATTTTGGCGCAGGGTCAAACGCAATTCGTTACCTGCATAATTTTTAATAAGATTTGCTAGTTTTCGAGCTTTTTCAGTTGAAAAATCTCCCAATGTTACTTTTATTCCTATTGCATAAAGACCATTCTGTTTTTGTGGAATGACATTTAAAGTTTTCCATGATTGAAAATCAACTTCATCAATTTTAACTTTTGGAACCGACAACTTTGGAATTCGTATCGCTTTATCAAAAGCTGAGGTATCTATTTCAACATCTTGAAGTGATAAGGCCTTTTTTTCTTCTTCAATTAAGGCTATAAAATGATCCAATCCAATGTCTTTGATCAAGAATTTCATTCTCGCTTTTAACCGTCTAGTACGTTCTCCATGTCTGTCAAAAATACGCAGCACACTTTCGGTAACCGGAATAATTTTATGGGTTGGTAAAAATTCATACAATACATCGGCATGTCTAGGTTGTGAACCCAAACCACCACCAAGCAATACTTTAAAGCCCCGTTCTCCATTTTGGATTTTGGGAATAAATCCCAAATCATGGATGTAACTTAAGGCGGTATCTTCATCAGAAGCTGAAAACGAAATTTTGAATTTTCGTCCCATTTCCTGACAGATTGGGTTTCTTAAAAAGAACTGAAAAACGGCATGAGCATAAGGTGACACATCAAAAGGTTCATTTAGGTCAATGCCAGCCGTTTCACTTGCGGTTACATTTCTAACGGTGTTACCACAAGCTTCTCGAAGCGTGACATCATCTTGTTCCAATTGCGCCCAAAGTTCTGGCGTTCTGTCCAAGCTCACATAATGAATTTGAATATCCTGACGGGTAGTGATATGTAATCTTCCTGTAGAAAATTCATCGGAAACATCGGCAATTCGCAACAACTGATCGCCTGTAACTTTTCCAAAAGGCAATTTAATGCGTATCATTTGCACACCCTCTTGACGTTGACCATATACACCACGAGCAAGTCGTAAACTGCGAAAGCGTTCTTCGTCAATTCGACCTTCTTTGAACAAGCGAATTTTTTTCTCTAGTTCAATAATGTCCTTTTCAACAATTGGATTCTCTATTTCGGTTCTAAAACTCTGCATTCTCCTCTTGACCTTCTTAAAAAAAGAAGGAATTTAATAGTTATGTTTTATTGTAAGTGTATACCACACTCTCTGTTTTTTAAGGCTTTAATTGGGTCGAAGTAATCATTATTTTTTGGTAAGCCATGAACTTCCAAATAATTGTCCAAGTCGTAATTGGTCCAATAATAGAAAGGGCTTACTTTTAAAATGCCATCCTTACTAAAACTTAATATGTCTTTTTTATTTCTCAGTTCCGTTTGACGTACCCTAATATTGGTAAACCAAAGATCTGGTTGGTGCTCGTTTAAAGCTCTTTTAAAAGGTTCTATTTTTACAATTTCCGAAAACTCAGAATGACCATCTTCATCATGACCTGGCAAACCTATGGTCTCATCAATTTCAGTTCTGCTTTTTAAAGGTTGGTATTTAAACACATTTAACCCAAACCTCTGAATAAGTTCTGCTGCATGGTCATAAGTACTTGGATTGTTGTATAGGGTATCACACCAAATGAACTTAATATCTTTATCGTGTCTGGACATGGTGCTTAACAACACTGCAGAGTAAATCCCAAAACTGGTGGTTACAATGCGATTATCGGTTAAGGTCAAAGCCCATTTAATGATCTCATCGGGTGTCTTGTCCCTTAATTCATTATTCCAAAATTCAATATCAATGTGATGTCCTATCATATTATATTTATTTATTAATCCTATTATCCTATCGGAGTACTAGGATAATAATACAAATTTATATAAAAAATTTAAAGCAAGCCTAAACTTTTTGTTAAAATTTTAAATTAAATCGGCTAAAGACCTATTATTAAAGATATTGAGGGTGCTGTCCCTGACTTCGATCATCAAATTATGAACCGCGCAAAGATTTTCATCTGGACAGTCATCACAGGTTTCATAAAAGTTTAAACTTACACAAGGCACCATGGCAATTGGGCCTTCAAGGATCCGCATAACTGCGGACATTTTAATATCTTTTGGAGCTTTTAAAAGATAGTATCCTCCACCTTTTCCTTTTTTGGAGCCCAAAAAGCCATTTTTTCTTAGAGTAAGTAAAATACTTTCCAAAAATTTTTGTGAAATATTTTCACTTTTCGAAATGACCCCAATCTGAACAGGTTGGTTGTTCTTCTGTCTGGCTAGATAAGTCATGGCCTTTAGGCCGTATTTCGTTTTCTTGGAAATCATCGCCCAAAGATACTTAATTTATGTTTTCAATTTAATGCCTGCTTTAAATCGGCAATAATATCGTCCACATGTTCCAAGCCTACCGAAATACGAACCAAACCATCGGTAATTCCAACTTCCAATCGATCTTCTTCGCTCAACTTACTATGCGTGGTTGATGCTGGATGTGTGACAATGGTTCGCGTATCACCTAAATTGGCAGATAAGGAACACATTTTAATGCTGTTTAAAAACTTACGTCCAGCGGCTATGCCACCTTTAATTTCAAAAGCCACAATATTGCCTCCTTGTTTCATTTGTTTTTTGGCAATCTCATATTGTGGGTGCGATTTTAAAAATGGGTATTTCACTAAGGACACATTTGTTTCAGTTTCCAAAAATTC
>JBBKXS010000304.1:0-2840 GCA_037969605.1 Flavobacteriaceae bacterium | reverse complement strand
TCCCAAGCGTATAAAAAAACCAACTACAAATTTGGGATTTGGAGTTCCGCCTTTTCAGTAATATTGACTTTAGCTTTTTTAGTTTTGGATGGTTTTGAATATGTAGATACTATTGCTAGAAGTTATACCCAAAATCCAATACTGGTGGCATTGATTTTCTTTGGGATTATTATGTTGGCCAGTGATATTTTAACAACACCTTTTTCCTATTATAAAACCTTCGTAATTGAAGAAAAATTCGGGTTTAACAAAACCACTAAAAAGCTATTCGTCATAGATAAAATAAAAGGGTTATTGATGATGGCTGTTCTTGGAGGCGGAATATTGTCACTTATAATATGGATTTATGAATTGACACAGGACCAATTCTGGTTATACGCTTGGGGTGTGGTGACGCTATTTACGGTGTTTATGAATATGTTCTACTCTAAACTTATTGTCCCATTATTTAATAAACAAACTCCGCTTGAAGAAGGAAACTTACGTGAAAAAATATCTGCTTATGCAAAAACGGTTGGTTTTAAACTTGATAAAATATTTGTCATCGATGGTTCTAAACGAAGCACCAAAGCCAATGCCTATTTTTCCGGTTTTGGAAGTGAAAAACGGGTGACATTATACGATACCTTGATTAAGGATTTGGATGAGGACGAAATCGTGGCTGTTTTGGCCCATGAGGTTGGACATTATAAAAAGAAGCACATTATATTTAACTTGGTGGCTTCTGTTTTATTAACTGGAATCACACTTTATGTGTTATCTATTTTCATTTCAAATCCATTACTCTCCAACGCAATTGGTGTTACAATTCCTAGTTTTCATGTGGGTTTAGTTGCTTTTGGGCTCCTCTACTCACCTATTTCTGGAATCACAGGATTGCTCATGAACCACCTGTCACGCAAGTTTGAATACCAAGCCGATGATTATGCTAAAACCACCTACAAACCTCAACACTTGATCAGTTCCTTAAAAAAACTCAACAAAAATAGTTTGAGCAATTTAACGCCACATCCGGCCTACGTGATTATACATTATTCGCATCCAACGTTGTTGCAGCGTATTAAGAATTTAAAATCGTAGTTTTTGTCATTGCTTAAAATTCGCTATATTCACATGATTGAAAACTAGGCTTTTAAAAACCTTGCTCCCTTTTTTAAAATTTATTTTCATCGTACAATTTCTAACTTAAACATTTACTGATGAAATTATTTAGGACTATTCCATTATTAATTTGTTTTTTGGCACTTATAGTTGTTTCAGCTTGCAAAAACAAATCTCCCAATCCAGCACTAGCATCAATAGACCTTCAAAGAGGAGATTTGCTACTGTGTGGAGATGGTCAATTTGGAGAACTAAAATTTTCGCTCTCTTGTAATTACGAAACAAGAGAAACTTTTGATTTAGCCGTTGCATTACTTCATTCGTTTCAATATAACGAATCTGAAAAAGCATTTGTTAAAGTCATTGATGCCGACCCTAATTGTCCAATGGCATATTGGGGTGTTGCCATGAGTATTTACCATGCGGCTTGGTTTCCACCTTCAAAAGAAGATTTAATTAAAGGGTCGCAAGTATTAAAAGTGGCTAAAAAATTATCTATGGATAATAAACAAAGAGATTATATAAATGCCATTGATGCGTTCTATACAGATTGGGAAACCGTAGATCATATAACTAGAGCTAAAAGGTTTGAAAAGAAGATGGAGCAGATATATCTAACATATTCTGAAGATATAGAGGCCGCTATATTTTATTCCCTTGCTTTATTTTCTACGAGAGATCGTGTTGGAAAAGATTATATTAATGAGAGAAAAGCAGGGAAAATTCTTGAAGGTTTATTTGCGGAAAACCCAAATCATCCTGGAATTGCTCATTATATTATTCATAATTATGACAACCCTGTTTTAGCTCAAAAAGGTTTAGAAACTGCACGACGTTATGCAAGTATTGCACCTTCTTCTGCACATGCTCAACATATGCCTTCACATATTTTTACCAGATTAGGGATATGGCAGGAGTCCATAGATTCTAATTTGCAATCAACAGAAAGTGCTAGATGCTATGCAGAAGCGGCGGCGTTGACTGGTTCATATTTTGAAGAAATACATGGTATAGATTATTTGGTATATGCATATCTTCAAAAAGGAGATAATACTAATGCTGAATATCAATATGACTTAATTAAAGAGCGAACAAAATTTCACCCCGCGCAGTTAACCGCTGTTACTTACCCTTTAACTGCTATTCCTGCAAGGCTTGCTCTTGAAAACAAAAACTGGAATCGTGCAGCCAATTTAAAATTACAAGATGTAGAAATAAATTGGGAACTATTTCCTTGGCAAGAAGCCATACACCACTTTGCTGTTGCATTAGGAGCGGTAAACACAAATGATTTTAAGACCGTAGAACAAAAAATTGAATTTTTAAAAACATTACATCAAAATCTAATAGCTCTAAATGATAAGACACAAGAAATTCAAATTAAACTAGTTGAAATTCAAATTAAAACATCACAAGCGTGGTTAAGTTTTAGAAAAAATGATTCAGAAACTGGCCTAGCACTTATGCAAGAAGCCGTAGAAATAGAGAAGACTACAAGCAAGCATCCAGTTACTCCTGGCGATGTATTACCGGCAATAGAATTATTAGGTGATATGTTTTTAGAATTGAACAGGTCAAAAGAAGCATTAGTTGCTTACGAAGAAAATTTAATTGGAAGTCCTCATAGATTTAATGGTATTTATGGTGCTGCAATTGCTGCAAAACAATCTGGTGATCTGGATAAAGCATCTCTGTATTTTAACCAACTTATTGAATTATCTAAAGACACTAATAGTGAC
>JBBKXS010000303.1:0-3921 GCA_037969605.1 Flavobacteriaceae bacterium | reverse complement strand
GGCACTCAAGCCGAATGGTATGAACACTGGAAAGAAACACGCCTAAAATGGCATTTATCATTGGGATTGGGAGCCGATAATTACCGTTTCCATGACCATGAAAAACTGGCACACTATGCCGATGCTGCTTGCGATATTGAATTTAAGTTTCCTTTCGGATTTAAAGAATTAGAAGGCATCCATTCACGAACCGATTTCGATTTGAGCCAGCACGAAACATATTCAGGCAAAAAACTACAATATTTTGATCCTGAAGAAAACAAAAGCTATGTGCCTTATGTACTGTAAACCTCAATTGGTTTGGACAGTATGTTCTTGGCCGTTTTTTCAAATTCATTAATTGAAGAAGAACTCGATAATAACACGACAAGAACGGTTTTAAGATTGCCAGCAGTATTGGCGCCTTTTAAAGCCGCCGTTTTACCATTGGTCAAAAAAGATGGTCTTCCAGAAATAGCAAAACAAATTGTTGAAGATTTGAAATGGGATTTTAATGTGGACTATGATGAAAAAGATGCCGTTGGAAGACGCTACAGAAGACAAGACGCCAATGGCACTCCGTTTTGTATCACCGTTGACCATGATACTTTAGAAGATAACACGGTAACCATTCGCCATCGGGACACTATGGAACAAGACCGAGTTAAAATTATAGATTTACGAGATATCATTAAAAAAGAGGTTGACATAAAAACCTGGTTGATGAAGATGTAACTTATTCCTGCGAAAGCAGGAATCTAAACTTTCAACATTAAAAACATAAAACCCAAGGCGAATTAGCTTGGGTTTTCTATTTTAAAAATAAGCCTTTAATTGTATTGTTCCCGTATGTATCGTTTTTGACGTTTCGGTTTTACGTCCAAAATAATTTAAGTTCAAATCCAAAAACTTTGTCAATTTTTTTTGGGCCAACAAACTCCAAGTAAAATTTTTACCCGGTTGCAAGCCTTCAAGCATTTGGTAGGACACGGGCGTATTTGAATTCCCTACAAATTCATTTTGAAAGAAATTGATTTCACCTGTTAAGGCTATTTTTTGAACGTTATTATAGGTAAATGAAATGCCATAATTGCTCTGCTTTAAAGTCTCCAGATTCCCTATGGTATTGTCTTTTGAAGTAAACTGATAGAATAGATCAAAGCGCGCATTTTCATTGAACAAATAAGATAGTTTTGGTTGAAATCGAACCTCATCAATTTTATAGTTTCTACTCACAAAATTCTCACTTAAGCTTTCATTACCTTCTAGACTGGATTTTAAGTTCAAAAGCCAATTTTCAGCAAACTTATGGTTGAAATTCAATTGATGGCTTTTCAGTTTGTTTTCCTGAAATCCTATGGATAAAATGGTCCGGTTTGTATTTGAAAGAAAGGTATAGGATGTAGTATAACGTTGTTTCCCTCTATTAAAAAATAAGACATTTCTGAAGCTTTTGTTGAGTGCCAATTGATTAATCTCGTCTGTCGAAAAGGGGTTCAAATTAAAATTGTTGCCACCTCTTCTGTTTTTTCTATCAATTAAATAGGAGGTTTGATTATAAAAATGTGACCAGAATTGTTTTGATTTGCTTTCTACAACTGCCCATTGTTGTGGATTGATGGTCAAGGTCTGGCTCAATCTGTTTTGGTGTGTTTTTACATAGATTTGATTGGGCAAAAGCACTCTAATGTATTCGCCCTGATCTTGAAATTGGGCCACTTCAAATTCATTCAATTCCTGAATCCCATTGTTGTTATAATCAATCCAAGCGTAAGTGCCTTTTCCGGCATCGACTTGAATATAGGTAAAATCCTGTTGCGGTAAAGTCCCCGAATTAGTTTCAAAAATAGTATTCCACTGCACCATTTGTTTAAACACATTTTGATTATAATTGATACGGGAATTTAAGGATTGCTCATCTTCAATGTTTTGGTCTTCATGTTTCAAGGTTCTGTAATTCACATAAATTCCAAGATTTGTATTTGCGTTTTGGATCAGTTTGGACTTTAAATAATAGGTATTGGAATGGTTAACCCTTTCCAAACGGTTGGCTCTTAAACTATCATTGACCCGATATTTATAACCTGCCTCAACAAATACTTTCGTGCTATCGCCTACGCCATAAAACACTTGATAAGCGCTAAATTTTTGACTTAAAATTGTAAGTTCATCGGTTAAGTTGTCGCGTTGCTCATTGTTTTCAGCTGCCAGCTTTGTTCCAATCCATTGTTTGTCGAAACTATAGGTTAGCCTATTGAAGGTTCTAAAAAATTGAGAAGTAGAAAGGTCTCCTTCACTTGATAATACGCTAGAATTTGTAAAAATATTAATTTTACCTAGTTGAAGATTGGCCAACACATTATGACGATTTCCACTAAAATTTTCAGAGTAACCCAGATGTTCAAATTTATAAGTTGCAATTCCTTTTTCTGGATGGATTATCTCCAATCCAGAACTTAATAGTGTTTGATTTCCCAAAGGGTTTTCCAAATTCCAATCCCGATTGAATTCGGCATAATACAAACGTTGGATGGTTTTAAAATTTTCCTGAATAATGTCTGCATCTACAAAAGCCCTTAAACTCCATAAACTATCCTGTTTTATAATGTGTTGGTTGATCCGAAGCTTTCCTGCAAAACCATCATTATTGGCATCGTCCAATCCAGAAAATATGTTCAAATCATTCTTGCTTCCTGCAGCTTCAAAATAGATATCCGTTTTTTCGGTAGGTTTATACTTGCCATTAACCACGGCAACCTGTAATTGTGTTGGTGCTATAAGCTGCACAATTGGGGCATAATTGCCTTGTGGAATGCCAGTATTCGGAGCAACATATTCGTAAATGGTGGTAATAGCATTGGCATTTGAAATAATATAATCCCCTTGATTATTCCCAACCAAAGTAAATTTCACGCTAAACAATTCGTCATTTGAATCATTCGAAAACACAAAGGCCTCAACTCCGTTGATCAATTCTTTTTTATACAAAATACGGTTTTCAGAATAGGTTTCAGGAACATCTGAAGGCGCTATCATCAAACTTTTATCATCACCTGCATTGGCCAAAATTTGGACTTGTTCGGTTGATAAATTTTGTTGTAAAGGTTGGTTTTTGGCATCCGTTTCTGAATAGACTGAAACACCTAGTTTAAGTTTTTCGGTTTCATAATTTCCTCCACCATAAATCGTAAAACGGGAAAAATTCCGCTCACTATATTGATAATCTACCGTAATCCGCATTTCCGAAGTGATGGGAAATGTGGAGTTGAAAATGATTTCACCAGCATTATAATCGATGATGTAATCCTTATCTTCTCCTCTTACGATTGGCAAACCATTGACATAAACCGTTTCACTTCCCGAAACTATTAGGACAAACAATTCGTTGTTGGGGCCTCTTAATTTATAGGGTCCTTGATTGCCTTCTTGAGCCGTAAACTGGCCAGTAGTAAATTGACCTCTCACCAAAGCTCCAGATGCAAACAAATTGGTTTTGGACTCTTCTGTATCCAAATTTACATTTACCGATAAACCTTGAACACGTTTTGTAAAGTTGGCAAAGTACGAGTTGGTATTTTGAAGATCAATATCACCAGCCCTAATGTTCCAGTCATCGCTAAACACCTCTATAAAGACTTGGTCAAATTCATCCAATCGTTGAGAATAACCATTTTCCTGAAGCGGAATGTTGGCATCCTGTATGGATGCCCTTAAGGTCACCTTATCGCTCAATTTTCCCGAAATCTGTAAATCCAATTCACTATTCAAAACCGAGTTTTGGTTATTCCCCACGGTAACGCCTCGAGAAATACTTCCCGATGTATTTAAGCCTTCAAAAGGTGTAAAGTTGTTTTTTAAAGTGGATTGATTGAGTTTATATAACCGTTGAATGCTATTTGTGTTTTCAACAATAATATTTGGATCCAATTGTCTATAGGTTTT
>JBBKXS010000302.1:0-7633 GCA_037969605.1 Flavobacteriaceae bacterium | reverse complement strand
GCACATCGTTTTAAGGAATATCAACCCCTAAAAGGAGGTATTCCAGAGCGTCAAAATGGAAGTTTGGTATCTATGGAAAAAGGACAGGCCATACCATATTCAATCGATAAATTACAGGATAGAGGCAAGTTTTTTGTGGATCCAGGAGAACATATTTATGAAGGTCAAGTGATCGGAGAAAATTCTCGTGGAGATGATATGACGATTAATGTGACCAAAACCAAAAAGTTGAGTAATGTCCGTTCTTCTGGGGCTGATGATAAAGCCAGAATTGTTCCAGCAATCAAATTTAGTTTGGAAGAAGCCCTGGAATATATTCAAAAAGATGAATATGTTGAGGTCACACCAAACCATATTCGCCTTCGCAAAATCTTTCTGACCGAAGTAGAGCGTAAGCGTTCGAAAGCTATTTAAGAAAAATAAATTTATGTTAAAAAGAGGAATTCTAATAACAGAATTCCTCTTTTTAATTTTTTAAATTCCACTATTTACTCCATAAAAAAGTTAGAGTTCACTATATTTACAAAATTATGATAATGCATTTTCTATATTTTGATCCAGGCTTAGGGGCTATGATTATTCAAGCCATTGTAGCCACTATCGCAGGGGTTATACTATTCTCTAAAAATTTAATGTATAAAATTAAATTGTTTTTGGGCATCACCAAAACTGAAAAAAATAACTTATTTGATGACATCAATGTACAGGATGCTGATGTAGAAAATAAAAAAACTAGTGATAGCCAGTAATCAACATGCATCTTCATTTAGAGATCCTTCAGGATATATCTTTTTAGATGAAGGCGTTATAAAGCGTTTAATTTCTCCAATTTATTTCAATCAATATAAGGCTTTAAAAACCTCTGGGTTTTTCAATAAACTTTTTAAAGCCGAATTATTAATTCCACACGAAGAAATTTCAGCCACAAAAACCGAAATTATCCTTCAACCAGAACAAATCCCGTTTATAACCTATCCATACGAGTGGAGTTTTAATCAGTATAAAGAAGCTGCTTTATTGACACTTAAGCTTCAGAAGTATAGTTTAGAACATGGCTTTTCCCTTAAAGATGCTTCAACATTCAACGTGACTTTTCATAAAGGAAAATCTATTTTTATCGATACCTTATCATTTGATTTTTATCTAGATAACACACCTTGGCGAGCATACAAACAATTTATTTCTCATTTTTTAGGGCCATTGGTATTGGCACATTATCATGGCGCAAAGTCCTTAAAATTAATGCATAATTTTATTGATGGTATTCCGGTTAAAATGGTGGCATCAATGTTACCGTTCAAAACAAAATTGAATCCTTTTCTCTATTCAAATATTCATTTGCTAGCTCGATTTGAAGATAAACATAAGGAAGACTATCAAGGAAAAATTAAAAAAGCTTCTTTATCAAAAAAAGCACAGCTAAATATTATTGAAAGCCTATATGGATATATTAAAAAACTAGAGTTAAAAGAACAAAGTGAATGGGAAAATTATTATTGTAAAACAAATTATACCGACGATGCTTTTAATTTTAAAGCAGGTATAATCAATAAATGGATGGATTCAATTCGGCCAAAAACTCTTATTGATATCGGTGGTAATGATGGAACATTTGTTAGGCGAATAAATTACGATATTAATCAAGCTTTGGTCTGTGATATAGACAATAATGCCATTGATTGTAATTACAGGAATATTAAGGAGAAGAATGAGCAACACATAACGCCATTTGTATTGGATATCTTAAACCCGTCTGCAGCAATTGGATTCAATAACAAAGAACGACAATCATTCTTGGATAGAATTAAGGTTTTTAATCCCGATGTTACTTTGGCTTTGGCCTTGATCCATCATATGTCATTGTCGGGAAACATCACTTTTAATATGTCTGCGAAGTTTTTTGCGTCCTTTTCTAAATATTTGATAATTGAATTTCCTAAGCGTGAAGATTCTTGGGTAGAGCGCTTGTTGAGTACCAAGGGAGAATTCAGAAATCATTTTAATTTTTATGGCATGTAGAATTTTGAAATTGAATATAAAAACCATTTTAATTTAATTGAAAAAATCCATTTAGAAAATTCTCATCGAGTAATGTATTTATTAAGAAATAAACATGTTGAATAACTTAAGAAAGCAGATCATATTATTTATTTCTAGCCAAAAAAATTATCCTATAATTGCTGCAATAGCATCAGGATTGTATCCAATGCTGTATTATTATAATTCAAATTTCACATTGGTGAATTCTTGGAGTCAATTTTGGGATTTTGGTTTATATTTTATTCTTCTACCAACATTACTATTTTACTTTACTTATGCTGTTATTACCAGATCCAATTTTTTTAAGGGCTCAACTAAATTTGTTATTTCAATATTAAATATATGCTGCTTTTTAATTTTGATTGTAATAAGCACTTATGGGTTTAAATTTGAATATTTTATAGTCGCGATTTTAATAGGGATCGCAGCAGGTATTTTATTTCATAAACAAACCAATAAAATTATTGTATTCCAATTTTTATTGGCATTTATTGTGGGTATTATGCTATTGCCAGATGTATATAAGCACTTAACATACTCGACAGAGTGGACACGCCAGTTAGATAATATTGAATCTGTCAAGTTTAAAAACAAGCCCAATATTTATATCATTCAACCCGACGGATATGCCAATTTTTCAGAATTAAAAAAAGGGAATTATAATTTTGACAATAAGGATTTTGAAGAGTATCTTAATACTAAGAATTTTTCATTGTACGACAATTATCGGAGCAACTATGTTTCAACTTTGAGCTCCAACAGCTCCATGTTTGCCATGAAGCACCATTATTATAACAACACAACAATAAAATCAAATGAGTTATATAATTCTAGACAAATAATAGCTGGTAAAAATCCATTTATTTCAATTCTTAAAAGTAATGGTTATAAGACTTTTTTATTGCTTGAGAGACCCTATGTGCTATTAAATAGACCAGAACAATATTATGATTATTGCAATTACAGTTATGACGAAATTTCTTTTTTATCAAGGGGTTTTGATCTAAAAAAAGACGTCATTCAAGATCTAAAATCTTCCATTGGCAATAATCAAAATACTTCAAATTTCTTCTTTATTTGCGGAATGGACCCTAGTCATGTATCCATACATAAAAATGAATCAAGAGGAAAAAACGGAGAACGAGACCTATATCTTAACGCTCTTAAATCAGCGAATGAATGGATAAAACAAGTTATAAATGTAATCCAAGATAAAGATGAGAATAGTTTAATTGTTATAGCTGCAGACCACGGTGGTTATGTGGGATTGGAATATAGTATGGAAAACAGAATTAAACAGACGGACAGGGATATAATTTATTCAATTTATACTTCTGCATTAGCTATAAAATGGTCACATCAGGAACCTAGCTATGCCCGAAGATTAAAAACTCCTGTAAATTTATTTAGGATTTTGTGTTCCTATTTAAGTGAAAATCTGTCCTATTTAGATAATTTACAACCCGATAAAAGTTTTGCTTTAATAAATAAGGGCGCACCCTATGGCGTTTATGAATACATTAATGAAAAAGGCGAAACAGTTTTTAAAAAATATCCCTAAATTACTGTCGTTAGAAAAATAATTCCAATACTATTTTTTAATTGAAAAAACTATTAAAATACATCAACACTAATGTTTTGTTTAAAGTTGTCCGTCTAAATAATGCTACGATATTTACCAAAATATTAGCAGGTATTTTTACTTCCAAAGCTATTGCCATTTTTATTGGAGTGGAAGGCCTGGCATTGATAGGTAATTTAAGAAATTTTTTTACTGCCATACAATCAGTAGCGGTTTTAGGGTTTTATAATGGATTGGTCAAATACATAGCAGAATTTAAGAATGATGCTCTAAAATTAAGTAAGACCTTATCTACAGTTTATTTTATTGGGTTTTTATCAACGGTTTTATTGTCCTTTATTTGCTACTATAGCGCTGGGAGCATAAATAATTTTTTATTCTCTTCAAATTACAACTATATCTACATCATTAAGATTCTAGCATTTGCCCTCCCATTTTATTCGCTGAACATGTTCAGTTTTTCGATCATGAACGGGTTTAAAAAGTACAGAATACTCATGGTCATCAATATTATTGGCCAAACTTTGGGGCTCTTGATTACATTACTTTTGATTTATCAAAATAAAATTGATGGAGCCTTAATTGCCGTAGTTATTGCTCCTTCATTGGTTTTTCTAATTACTTTGGTAGGAATTATTAATAGAAGAAGTTTGCTGTCTTCTATTAAAATATCCAATATTGATGTCGATATTTTAAGAAAGTTGATTCCATTTACGGCAATGGCATTGGTGACAACCATGGCAATGCCGTTAATTTATATTTTTATTCGGAATTACATTATAGATATGGCTGGATTAAAAGGTGCAGGATATTGGGAGGCAATGAACAGGATATCAGACTACTATTTGATGTTTGTAAGTTCTTTGATGACCTTGTATATTTTACCAAAATTCAGTGAAATTGAAACTAAAAAGGAATTTAAAAATGAAATCATAGGCATCTATAAGTCTGTAATTCCTGTATTTGCATTAGGTTTACTTTTGATTTATGTACTGCGACCATTTATTGTTGAACTTATTTTCTCTGAGGCGTTTCAGCCTGTTGAAAATTTATTTGGGTGGCAACTATTGGGAGATTTTATTAAAATATTGTCCATGGTTATAGCTTATCAATTTATTGCCAAAAAGATGTTTGTCCACTTTATTATTATTGAATTATTTTTAGTTATTGTTATCTATTTTTCAAGCGTATATTTGGTGGATGTCTTTGGGGTTAAAGGTGCCGTAATGGCACATTTTATAAGTTATATTATGTATTTTGGAATTGTACTTTTAATATTTAACAGCTCTCTTTTTGGACTAATCCAGAATGATGAAAAAACTTAAATGATTTATCCTGTTTAAAATGAATGTGCCACATGCGCTTTAGGGAATTTATGAAAACCAATTTGTTGTTTAAGGTTACTTCAGCCAATACACTGCTAGTTTTAATCAAGATGCTCTTTTCCTTAGCTACTCAAAAAGTAATGGCAATTTTTATTGGTGCAGAAGGGTTTGCTCTAGTTGGAAACTTTAGGAATGTCATCAATATTTTGGAGCAATTTTCAATTTTTGGAACATTTAACGGACTAGTCAAGTATATTTCTGAGCACAAAAACAATAGGGAGGAACTTGCTAATATAGGATCTACGGCTTTGGTTTTTACTTTAATAGCTTCAGCCATTTCATTTGTTGTTTTATTTTTTGGTGCCAATCAACTCAATGACTTCATATTTGGGACTGAAAAACATTTTAATTTTCTATTTAAAATTCTAGCCTTTATGATTCCCTTTATGGGTTTAAACGGAATTTTTAATGGGCTTTTAAATGGCCATTCTGACTATAAAATGTACTCGAGGGCAAATATTTTGGTGGTCATGTTAAGCACGATCCTAATTATATGGCTTACAGTTAATAACCAATTAAAAGGGAGTTTATTGGCAATAAGTTTTGTGCCAATACTGCAATTTTTGGGAGTGTTTTTGCTTATCTATAAGAAATATAAAGTCTACATTAAAAACGTTTCTTTTGGCCTGATTTATAAAAACAAGTTATTGTCTTATAGTTTAATGTCATTAATTGTTGTGTTACTGATTAACTGGGTAGATGTTGTGGTTCGAAATCTTATCCAAGATACTATTAGTGGTAAGGATGCAGGATATTGGACGGCAATGACCTCCATTTCAAAAACGTATATGCAATTTACAGCAACAATTTTTCCACTTTATATTTTGCCAAAATATTCAAAAATGACCAGTACTCTGGAGTTTAGAAAGGAAGTGCTAAATATTTACAAATTGTTAATTCCGTTTTTTATTTTGGGAATGTTGTTGATTTTTCTCTTGAGAAATTTAGTGATTCAAATTTTATATACTAATGAATTTTTGGAAATGGCAAGCTTATTCAAATGGCAGCTGTTGGGAGATTTGACAAAATTGGCCGCCTTGGTTATAGCATATAAGTTTTTAGCGAAAAGACAGATAGGGTATTTTATATTTACTGAGGTGCTATCGGTGCTTTTGTTTTATGGCCTTTCAAAATACTTTATTGTAGACTTTGGTACAGAAGGCATTGTTATAGCCAACTTTGTAAGGTATATCATTTATTTTGTTGTTGTACTTTTTATCTTAAGGCATCATTTTACTGGCAAAGAACGGGTATTATAAAATCGATAGTAATGGAAGGGCCTAGTTTAGTATATAATTCAAAAATTGAAATTCTCATTTCAACAATGAACAAAACGTCGTTGTCGTTCCTCAAGTCAATTTTTCCGCACCATGGAATAGAGAATTTAAATATTTTAATTATAAACCAGACGAGAATTGGGAAAGAATTATATTCTGAGTTTGAAAATATTAGAATTATTAATTCTTATGAAAAAGGCCTTTCTTTGAGTCGCAATTTAGCCATTCAAAATTCAACGGGCGATATTTGCCTAATTGCGGATGATGATATTGAATATCTTCCAAACTTTGAAAGTACTGTAAAAAACGCTTTCGATAAATTTAATAAGGCTTCGGTGATAAGATTTAGAATAGACACATTCACAGGGGAAACTTATAAAACCTATCCAAAAAAGTCAATACGATTATTCAAGACTAGAAATATTAAAAATTCATCCTCTATTGAAATAGCATTTAACAGAAAATCAATTGTTACCAATGCCATAATGTTCGATACTCTTTTTGGTTTGGGCAGTTATTTTCAGTCAGGGGAGGAGTATTTGTTTTTAAAAGATGTTTTAAAAAAGAAATTAGATATTTATTTTGAAAACAAATCCATTGTAAAACATGAGTTTATTAGGTCAACAAGCAATATGGCCAGTGAGGATTTTATAAAAGCGCAAGCGGCCATTTATTATAAGGACTATAAACTATTCAGCTATATCACGTTGCTAAAGTTTGTTATCTTTCTTGTGAGAAAACAAATGATTCCTTTTGGTGACTCTATTAAAACATTTAATACCGGTTTAGTTGGGATCACAGCTTATAAAAGATTGAAGAATGCTCAATAAATCAATAATAAAATTATTTAATCTATTTCTGGTTCCAACAGTTTTGGCCTTTATATTTGAATGCATTTATAGACAGATTTCATGGAACAGTTTTTTTAATGTTATAGAAAATCTTCTATTCGCAATTATACTCATTAGCCCTATATATTTTATTTCTAGATGGAACAAAACTTATTTGATATTAGTGTTTTTGTTTTTTTGCTTTTGCACCTACTTTGAAACCGCTTATTATTATTTGTTTGGCACTTACTTTAGTCCATCAGCTGTTTTTGTTGTAATGGAATCTAACCTCGTTGAAGCAAAAGAGTTTATTGGTTTTTATATGAATGTGCCATTAATGGTTTTTACCACTGTGTTTTGGATGGTCACACTTGCAATAATATTGAAGTATAAAATGACTTTATCATTAACTTTTGAGAAGTCAAGAAAAATTGCGATAAAAGTTATACTCCTGTTCCTTGCCGTTTTTATTTTTTTAAAAATGACAACTTTAATTGTATTTAATCTACCCTATTTATT
>JBBKXS010000301.1:0-3896 GCA_037969605.1 Flavobacteriaceae bacterium | reverse complement strand
GTATTACGGATTGGTGGCCTTTGTACTTTCTACAGCAAATATAATGATGCCTATAATGGCTTTTGGAGTTCATAATACTATAATTAAATTTTATTAGACATTCAAAACCAATCATTACCACAATAGTTTTTTAACAGTCATGCTGTTTTTGCCTTTGTTAGTTGTAATACCTTTGGGTTTATTTGGATATTCATGTTATAATTTTATTGGAGATTTACTGTCCCAAGAAAACCCCATAGTTAAAGGTTACATCTGGTATATTTTTATAGCTGCAGTTTCAATGGCCTACTTTGAAGTCTTTTTTGCGTGGGCAAAAACGCAGATGCAAACGGTTTTTGGGAATTTTATGAAAGAAGTCTTTCACCGTTTAGGGATAATGGGTCTCTTGTTTGCCGTGTTTTTGGAGTACATTACTGTTGATGAATTTATTGTAGATATTATTATTGTTTATGTTTTACGAATGGTTATCATGATGTTTTATGCCTTCAGTATTCGGTTACCTGTATTTACGCTGAAACGAATCGATAATCTAGGTTCCATTATTAAATATTCGGGATTGATCATTATTGCAGGTTCTATTGCCACGGTTATTCTGGATATTGATAAATTCATGCTCGGACAATACATTGCCATTGAAGAAGTGGCCTATTATAGTGTGGCAATTTTTATTGCCACGGTGATTGCAGTTCCACAACGTGCCATGCATCAAATCATGTTACCAATGACGGCACAATATTTAAACGATAAGAACAAGCCTGCTCTTGAAGATTTATACAAACGTTCTTCGCTTAATTTATTTGTAATTAGTGGTTTTATATTTGTTCTTATAATTATAAACGTTAATGAACTTTACTTGATTATTCCCCATGAATTTCGGAATGGACTTATTGTTGTCTTTTTTATCAGTACAGCAAAACTCTCCGATACAATTTTAGGAAACAACAATGCCATTTTATTTAATAGTGATTATTACAGAATGGTACTGATTTTTGGAGTAATCCTAACAATTTTAATTGTTATATTGAACATGATCTTTATTCCGATTTATGGTATAAATGGATCGGCTTTTGCAACTTTCATTGCCATATTAGTGTACAACACCATTAAAGTTATTTTTGTAAAACTGAAATTCAATATGCTTCCATTTACAGAAAAAACTTTTAAAATGGGAGTAATAATACTAATCAGCATTTTAGGATTTTATTTTTGGGAATTTCAATTTCATCCTATTTTGAATATGCTATTAAAATCTATTTTAATAGGTCTACTATACATCATTGCAATATATAAAATGAATATATCAGACGATATTTCGGCCATTCTTAAAAAGTCCCTGAAGCTGAAGTAAAGAGTTTCTCTTTATTATCGAGAGTATAAAAACGGGAAAATCCCACAAGGTGCTTTGAGGCATACTACAAGTGGGATTTTCCAACTAACCAACCAAAAAATTATTTATTATTGAGATCTTTTTCGTTTCAAATCACGTTTCGAATTATTGTTATTACCTCGTGAACTTGTTGATTTTGAAACTGATGTTTTTCTACTATTATTCTGTGTTGCACGTTGTGTGCTTTTATTGTTACTAGATATACGATGTTCTTGCACATTTGGTTTTCTTTGTGAAGAATTTGTGCTTTTGTTAACATGTTGACTTCTTTCAACTGTTCTAGAATCAACTCTGCTACCTTGAGAATTATTACCTCTTTGAGTTGAACTTATCTCTTTTCTACCCTTATTATTGCTTTGATTTGACCCCATTTCCCTTCGGGTTCCCGTATTTCTTGGAGAAGTTTCTGTTCTTGAATTTCGGTTCTGAACATTTGCATTTCCATTGCTTTCACGTCTTGGTGAATTTTCTGTTCTTGAATTTCGATTCTGAACATTTGCATTTCCATTACTTTCACGTCTTGGTGAAGATTCTTGTCTATATCGTTCACTAATGGAGGATTGTTGTGTACGTCTTCCTGTTTGTGCAATACCTCGCCTTGAGCTGACATTTACCTGCCTGTAATTATTGTTATAGGGTCTGTAATAAGTATATCTTACCGGTTCGTAATATTGTCTGTAAGGTCTAGTATTCACAATGCAATAGTCATAAGATGGTGCTCTATAATAGTTGTGCCAAGGTCTATACACATAATATCTGTTGTAATTATTAATGTAACCTGAGAAGTGTGAAAACACATTATAATGGTTGTAAAAGATATGAAGTCCACCAACCCAAACAACACGACCAAAATTATTATATCGAATATTTACATTACCAGCTCTGGTGATTCGGCCATAGTAGTCGTAATAGATTGGAACGTTTTCAATTTGAATGATCGCTCCAAAATCGTCATATTGCACATAAGGGTTATAATCATACCCAGAATTAAAACTGATGGATACATTAGGTGAACTATATCCCAAATTTACATTTGGTCCGTAGTTTGGCATATAAAAATCAAATTGGCCATCTGGGAACACCGAAAATTCAATACCACCTTCAACAAAAATAAATGAATTGCCGTAACCACTTACATAAGAGTTTGTTTTATTAAGATGTGTTGAAGTTGTGGTGGTTGCTTGTACAGTTGTTCCTGCCAGAAACAATGCTGTTATTAATAAGGCTAAATTTTTCATAATTGTAAGGTTTTATATTAAATACATTAACTATATTACAAACAGCGTGCCACAAAATAATTTTAAAAAATATGTCGTTGATAAAGCAAATTTTAAAATTATTAATTGGATTTTTTTTGAATAAACATATTGAGAGTTTAGTAATTTAAAATATAAAATCCCGAAGTATATATTAATGAACTTCGGGATTATTAACTTACTAAATCAAACAATTAACTTCGTTTCGCTTTTACTTTTTTTAATTTTTTGACTTCACTACCTTTTCTATAGTAATAAAAGTGATTATCGTCATGGTCAAAGTCATAGTGCTGATTATCGTCCCAACGATTAGAACCAATCGCATAATTAATATAATCGTTTCCGGAATTTACATAACCAGATACATGTACAATTTCTCCCCAATGATTGTAGTTAACCCGTAAGCCACCTACTTGTCTTAAATTACCATTGCCTCGTTGATAACTCATATAAACTGAACCTGCTCGGGTGATTCTGCCTTCTCTATCATAATTGATAAACACATTGCCAATACGTCTTATTTTACCGTCACGATCATGCATGATTAAAACACCTCTTGAAGTTGGAGCAGAATAATGAATTCTTGCTACTGTAACAGGCGCACCAATTGATACATTTATCGAACTGCGTTTGGTATTTAAAGTTCTATAATAGGTGTTTGAATTATAATAGGTGTCTTCAATATTGGTATTGAAATCAAAACTTCCATCAGGAAAAATCAAAAATTCCACACCACGTTCTACAAATGTAATCGGTTCCGCAAAGCGATAATGTGTTGTTTTAAAATCATCGCCCTTCTTATTTCTTTGTCCATTTACAGTTGTTAAACCCATTAACATGACTGTAACTAATAGTAATAATTTTTTCATAATTATAGATTTAAAGTGATGCCTACTCATTTAGCTTTTCGGCTTACGCTATTGATCACAGTGTATCCAATATGTATGCCAAAAAACATAAATTATTGATATATAGCATTGTAGAATTAAATAAATTGATTTTATGAAAGCTTATGATTTCCTTTAAGTTCAATTCTAAGTTTTGCAGAATAAGTTTATCACATTAATTTGACCAGATTTTTATTACATTTATAACGCCAATCAAAAACATTACATGGAAAAGCATACAACTAATTGTCCTAATTGTGAAAAAGAATTTGAAGAAGGTTTTGAGTTTTGCCCTCATTGTGGTCAAAAGGCGAAGGATGAACTCACATTAGGAGTTTTGTTTTACAATACCATTGCGAATTACTT
>JBBKXS010000300.1:0-10357 GCA_037969605.1 Flavobacteriaceae bacterium | reverse complement strand
CCCTAAAACAATGGCCATCTTCTAATAATAACATGTCGTCAATTTCCAAATCGGACACGTCTATTTTTTTCTAGACCTTTAAGCGGTGGTGAGACGGCATATAGGCTACAAAAGGCTCAAAAAACAAAACACGTTCTTTAATGTTTTCATTTTCTAAAGGTGTTGATACAATTGCTGCATCCAAATGTCCATCTTTTATTTTCGTGATAATATCTTCTGTAGTTAATTCTTCAATTTTAAGCTTTACTTTAGGATATTTTTTAATAAACGCTTTTAAGAACATGGGTAAAAGCGTAGGCATTATGGTCGGTATTATTCCTATTTTAAATTCACCACCTATAAATCCTTTTTGTTGGTCTACAATGTCCTGCATTCTATCCGACTCGTTTACAATATTTTTTGCCTGATGTACAATTTTTCGTCCAACATCCGTCAGTCCTATTGGTTTTTTGCTTCGGTCGAAAATTAAAATATTCAATTCTTCCTCCAACTTTTGTATTTGGGTACTTAATGTTGGTTGGGTAACAAAACATTTTTCTGCAGCTTTTGTAAAATTTTTATGTTCGGCAATTGCCAATACATAATGTAATTGAGTAATGGTCATGAGTATTAATTTAAACTATAAAAATATATAAACTATAAATAAAATTTATTCTAATTGCTGTTAAATATAAATTAATTTTGTGGCGATTATAGATTATTACGTCCATAAACAAAACGCTAAATGTTTTATACTTTAGATATTCTAGGAACAATTGCCTTTGCCATTTCGGGAGTGTTAGTTGCAATTAATAAAAAAATGGATCCTTTTGGAATTCTAATTATTGCATTTGTTACTGCTATTGGAGGCGGAACACTTCGCGATATACTTATAGGGCAAACTCCAGTAAGTTGGATGAAGGACATGACCTTTTCTTATGTTATTCTAGGCTCAACACTGTTCGCTGTTATTGTAAGGAATAAGATCAGCTATTTAAGAACTTCATTGTTTTTATTCGACACCATTGGTATAGGTTTATATACTGTTGTTGGAATAGAAAAGGGGATTGGTGCAGGTTTACATCCTATTATTTGTATTGCTTTAGGAACCATATCGGCTTGTTTCGGAGGTGTTTTGCGCGATATTTTATGCAATGAAATTCCTGTAATTTTTAGAAAAGAAATATATGCTACTGCTTGTATTGTAGGAGGAATAGCTTACTTTTTATTGAATATGCTACCTATTGAAGGGAACTTCATCTTTATATTAGCCGGACTAATTGTTATTATAATTAGATTATTGGCCGTTAGATTTAAAATAGCGCTACCAGGAATTTATAAAGAATAATAATTTTATTCTTCTTAAGGAAAGAGAAATATCTTATTCATTTTATAAAAAAGATATTTCTCTTATGTTAAATATAACTCTTATTATTTTTTCTTTGTAACAGGAAATCCACGATCTCTCATTAAGGCTTCAATTTTCGCATCTCTACCTCTAAACAAACGATAAGCTTCTGCAGGATCCATGGAGTTTCTTGGAGCAAATAAATACTTCACTAATTTTGTAGCCAATTCTTTATCATAAAATCCGTCTGGAGCTTCGGCAAATGCTTCTGCAGCATCAGCGGTTAAAACATCAGCCCACATATATCCATAATAAGCAGTAGCATAACCTTCACCTGAGAAGACATGTCCAAATTGAGGTGTGCGATGGCGCATTGGTAATTCTTTTGGCATTTTTAATTCTGCTAAGGTTTCACGCTCAAATTTATCAATGTCAATGTTTGTTGGATCAGCCAAGTGCAATTTCATATCCATTAAAGCTGATGCTAAATATTCAGTAGTTTTAAATCCTTGATTGAATTTTGACGCTTTCTTGATTTTTTCTACTAAGGACGCAGGAATAGGTTCACCAGTTTTATAATGCACCAAGAATTGGTTGATTACTTTATCGGTTGATAACCAACGTTCCAATAACTGTGATTGAAACTCAGTATAATCTCTAACACCGCTATTTAAAGTTGGATATTTCACATTTGCCGAAAAGAAGTGTAGGGCATGCCCAAACTCATGGAAAAAGGTTTTTGCATCATCCCAAGACACCAAAACAGCTTCTCCAGGTGCAGGCTTTACAAAGTTGGAGTTATTAGATGCTAAAACATTTTTCTCACCGTCAAAAGAATCAAAACTTCTGTAGGTTGTTGCCCAAGCTCCTGATTGCTTTCCATCACGAGCATATGGATCTAAATACCAAACGCCAATGTGTTTTTCAGAATCTTTATCAGTAACTTCCCAAACTTTAACATCTTCATTAAACACAGGGACTTTGCCTTTTTCTATAGGAGTAAATTTAAAATTGAACAATTCACCTGCAACATAAAATATAGCTTGAGTAAGCTTATCCAATTGTAGATATTGTTTAACCTCTTCGCTATCCAGATCGTATTTTTTCTGACGAACTTTTTCTGCATAATATCTATAATCCCAAGGTTCAATTGTAATTTTGTCACCATTTGCATCGGCTACGGCTTGCATATCAGCAACTTCTTCTTCAACACGAGCAATGGCAGCAGGCCAAACGGCCATCATTAAATTCATGGCATTTTCTGGTGTTTTTGCCATTCGGTCTTGCAAACGCCATTCAGCATAATTATCATATCCCATTAAACCAACACGCTCTTTTCTTAACTTCAAAATTTGAGCAATGATGGCATTATTATCAAATGCATCTCCATTATCTCCACGTGAATAATAATTGGTCCAAACTTGTTTTCGTAATTCACGTTCTGTGGAATAGGTTAAAAACGGATCCATTGAAGACCGTGTATTGGTAATGGCGTATTCACCATCGTGCCCTTTATCTGTAGCAATTTTAGCAGCTGATTTGATAAACGATTCAGATAAACCATCTAACTGCTCTTTATTTAAATAGGTGACATAGTTTTCTTCGTCATGTAAAACGTTATTTGAAAACTTGGTATAAAGTGATGATAGCTCTTTGTTAATATCAGCGTAGCGTTTCTTTTTGGCTTCATCAAGATTGGCTCCATTCATTTCAAATCTTTTATAAGTCAATTCAACGACGCGTTGCTGGTCTGCTTCCAAAGGGTTTATTTGTGAAGCATCAAAAACTGACTTGATGCGTTGGAACAATTTTTCGTTTTGGGAAATTTTTGAACTATATTCTGATATTTTAGGAGCCAATTCGGTTTCAACATCCCTGAATTCTGGTGATGATACATTACTGCTCAAAATTCCGTAATAAGTAAAAACACGGTCTAGAACTTTACCAGAACGTTCCATCTCAACAATGGTGTTTTCAAATGTTGGTGGTTCAGGGTTATTTGCGATTTTATCAATATCTGCAAGACTTAATTCCATCGCTTTTTCCATAGCGGGTTTTACATCTGGGACGTTCATTTTATCAAAAGCAGGAACACCTTGATAAGGTCCCGTCCATTCTTGTAATAAAACATTGTTTGTATTTATAGAAATATCGTCTTTCTTTTCTTCTTTACAACTAGTAAATGCAATAATGGTGCATAAACTAATAGCTTTTAAGTGTTTGTAAATCAAAAAATTAGTCATTATTTATTGTTTAAAAATTAAGGCATTAAGGTAATAAATCTTATAGTTTATTTCTTATTTTATTTAATAATTTCCACTTTTCTAATATAGACATTATGCAAAGGCCATTCAGCTTCATCGGTGGGCTGTGCTGCAATCTTATCGACAACCTCCAAACCGCTAATCACTTTTCCAAAGACGGTATAATCGCCATCGAGGTGGAAGGCATCTTTTTGCATTATAAAAAACTCATAAGGTGATGCCAATTTATGTGGATTTTCAATTTCACCACTAGGCATTGAAATCACTCCTCTGTTGTGATGATAACCGTGTTTGGTATCGGTTGGCAATAGATATCGGCCAATATAACTTCGCCTAGTTGAGATCTCTTTGTCATCACTATTGCCTCCTTGAATGATAAAATTGTTCACTACACGATGAAATTGAGTCCCATTAAAATAACCTTGTTTTGTTAAAAAAATAAAGTTGGAGCGGTGAAATTTTGTAGTATCAAAGAGTAAAATATCGATATCACCGAAATCCGTGCTGATGCGCACCTTATCTTCCTTATTTTTTTTATCGTATTGCAAAAAGAATTCCATAGCGTTACGATCGTCGAGTTCAGGAAATGCTCTTTTTGGTTCAACAAGGGTTTCTTTGGGCTGTTGAATGCTCTCAATTTTTGATATTGAATCATTTATTGAAGTCGTATTATTTTGACGAGTTTGCTTATCTTCACAGTTCCATAAAACCAAACAAACGCATATAAGCGAAAGAATTTTCATAATGAATTTTGATACATTTTTAAAATCTATTTCAAAAATAGAAAATATTGAACTTCCAGGAGAATCTTCGCAAGTTAAAATGTCTCCACCCTTTCGTTTGGAGTTGATGGAACTAAATATTGAGGCCAAGAAAAGGGCTAAAAAGGCAGGAGTTTTAATATTATTTTATCCAGATAGTCAACAACAAACACATTTGGTTTTAATTTTAAGAAAAACTTATAAAGGGGTTCACTCTGCGCAAGTTGGATTTCCAGGAGGGAAACTTGAAAAAAATGATACCTCTATTCAATATGCTGCTATAAGGGAAACTTTTGAAGAAATAGGAGTACCCGCTCAAAACGTGATAATTTTAAAGGCATTAACCGAATTGTACATTCCACCCAGTAACTTTACCGTCTATCCATTTTTAGGTATTGCCAAAACAACTCCCATTTTTAAAATTCAAGAAGATGAGGTTGAAGATGTGATTGAAGTCTCCCTGTCACATTTTCTTGATGAATGTAATAAAATTACCACTTCTGTAACAACCTCTTATAAAATAAATGTTGAAGTTCCTGCTTTTCAATTGAACGGACATATTGTTTGGGGTGCTACGTCCATGATGTTAAGTGAATTAAAAGACTTGTTAAAACAGGTGTTAAAGTAAACACTTTTGTTATTTTTGTATTTCGCACTAACTAATAATTAACTATGGGATTATTTAAAAAAAATCCTTTCGGGCATATTCTATTCATAAAAAAATGGCTTATCAGAATTTTGGGAGCCATGACGCATAGACGGTTTAGAGGTTTCAACGAACTTCAGATTGATGGTTCCGAAGTTATTAAAAGTCTGCCTGAAACAAATGTCTTATTTATATCCAATCATCAAACCTATTTTGCAGACGTAGTAGCTATGTTTCATGTGTTTAACGCCAGTTTGAGCAAGCGTGAAGATTCCATAAAAAATATTGGATATTTATGGAATCCAAAGCTCAACATTTATTATGTGGCCGCAAAGGAAACCATGCGTTCAGGACTGCTACCTAAAATATTGGCTTATGTAGGATCTATTAGTATTGAACGTACTTGGAGGGCAGAAGGGAAGGATGTCAATCGACAGGTGAAAATGAGTGATATTTCCAATATAGGGAAAGCTCTAGATGATGGTTGGGTCATTACGTTTCCGCAAGGAACTACAACACCTTTTAAGCCTATCAGGAAGGGGACTGCATTTATCATTAAACATTTTAGACCTATAGTTGTGCCTATAGTAATTGATGGTTTTAGACGTTCTTTTGACAAAAAAGGTTTGCGGATCAAAAAGAAAAACATACTTCAATCTATGGAAATCAAACCTCCACTAGAGATCGATTACGAAAACGATACAATAAAAACGATTGTAGAAAAAATCGAATACGCCATTGAACAGCATCCTTCATTTTTAAAAGTAATTTCCCAGGAAGATCTGATGGCGGAAGAAGAGCTTAATAAACAAAGGGAATGGAAATCCAAGACTTGAAAGTTACTATTATGAGTTAAGAGTTTGTCTTTTTAAGATATAGCAACCAACAACCAACAACCAACAACTAATAACTAGCAATCAATCTATACTTCCAACTTTTTAAGTTCCTTATAGTTTTTGTTTAAACGTTTAAGGAGAAGTCCATAAATAAGATAATAAAACACCAAGAAAACACCAATACAAACCACCAATACCAAGGTTGTTGCCAATATGGCTACGGCATAAAATTTAAATAATTCGCCGTCGGCAGCAGCCTTATTAATTGTAGCTATCATGGTTTCGTCCTTATTAAATTCTATGCTTAAAACCAAAAATGCAGAAACGACCAAATAAATTAAATTAAAAGCGACGTAATGTTTTACCGTGCGTCTCGTTTTAAGAATGTTTTCCATTAAAAGTTTTGCATTGTCGGTTACAGAGATGGACCGGTAGTTCATAAAGAACATATAAAAGAAATAGGCCAAAATTAGATATCCCAAAACCAAAAACGGTATCATGATGTTTTCGGCGTTATAGGATTCAAATTTTTTATTAAAGTCAGCATCTTTTAAGGCAAAAGAAATTCCAGTCCAGAATACAAATTCGAGAATACTGATAATGAATATCCATTTTACGATAGAGGATGACTTTTTAAGGATCATCCCATAAATATCATCATAAGACAGTTTAGGATATCTAGAATCGTCTTTCTTCCAATCTTTTTTTAACATATCTAATTCATCCATAATCTTACGGATTTAATAACGTTTTTAATTTTGTTTTTACTCGATTCATTTTCACTCTGGCATTCACTTCAGTAATCCCTAAAGTTTCACTAATTTCATTATAATTTTTATCTTCCAGATATAAAAATACCAGGGCTTTCTCAATATCATTCAACTGATGCACGGCTTTGTAAAGCAATTTCAATTGCTGCTCTTCTGTGTCATCATAGGGAACAGACGTTATTTTAAACTGTACAGCATCAAAATCTTGAGTGTCAATGGTTCGTTTGGATTTTCTATACAGAGTTATCGCTGTATTTAAACTGACACGATACATCCATGTACTAAATTTAGATTCACCTCTAAACTTTGGGTATGCTTTCCATAATTGTATGGTAACTTCCTGAAACAAATCATTGTGTGCATCTTGGTTATTGGTATATAGTCTACAAACCTTATGTACAATGTTTTGGTGCTTTTCAAGCAATTCCACAAAATTATGTTCAAGTTCTTTATCCAAATCTTGGTAGTTAGTTGTTTATAAGTAGCTTTCTGTTTTAAATTGTTACATTTTAGTCCTTAAGTTTTAAAATTCCCAAAACAATAAAAAACTGTGCCAATGCATAGGTAACCATAATCCCTATATTGGCCAATAGGAAAGGTTTGTAAAACATATTTAACGATAGTAAGCTATCGGAAACCATAAATAAAATAGCCCCCCAAAGCACGAACTTATAACTTTGATTTGATACCTTGTCTTTTCTTAAAAAAGCTGTGGTTGCCATGGTTAAAATCACAAACATATAAGCTATTACAGGTATGAGCATATCTCCCAAACCATCTTTCAACAAATAAAATAACCCACATGCATAAATAAGCAAAATCGCTATAAACAGCAACACTTTCTGTGGGGTTTTTCTATGTTTTAAAAACACGAGAATATACAGGACATGTGCCAATAAAAAAGCAATTAAACCTAATATAAAAAAGCGAGGACTTTGCTCAGTAAACATCAGCAAAACATCTCCTGCCAAAGAGCACATCAACGCCAATATTGTAAAATTCCTGAGTGATTTCTGAAGTGTTCTGTTTTGTCTTAAAAAGTAAAGTATCAAAGAAAGAACAATTAACGGTTTTGTAACATAATGCCACTGAGTTAAATTTTCGAATTGATTACAAATTAGTTCTAAAAGAACAATCAATGTGAAAATGAATGCGAATTGTTTTTCAGTTTTAGTAAGCATAAAGGTTGCTTGAGTGTGTGATGTTCCAAAAATATACAATTCGGTATTGATATTTTACAATTCGGACAATAAGAATTTATAATTGTGTTTATCATCCACAAATTTGTCCTATCAATTAAAATCGAACAGCAATTATACATGTACCATGCAAAAATTAATGACGTATTTATTCTGCCTTTCAACCCTCATTTCAGTGGCGCAACAATCCATTAACGGCAAAGTTACCGATACCAAAGGCTTACCAATTGTAGGGGCCAATGTGTATTTGGAAGGCACTTATGACGGTGCAACAACAGATGAAACAGGATCATTTTCATTTTCAACAGACGAAACTGGAAATCAGGTATTAATCATTTCTTATTTGTCTTTTGAAACCGGAAAAATTGCAGGCGAAGTTACCGCGTTAAAAGCATTACAAATTAAACTTCGTGATGATGTGGATACATTGGATACCGTTGTGATTTCAGCCGGAACTTTTGAAGCGAGCGATAACAGTAAGGTTTCGGTGTTAAAACCATTGGATGTGGTCACAACCGCCAGTGCATTGGGCGATTTTGTTGGAGCATTGCAAACCTTACCTGGAACCACAACGGTTGCCGAGGACGGGAGGTTGTTTGTTCGTGGTGGTGATGCCGAAGAGACGCAGATTTTTATTGATGGCATACGCGTGTTTACACCTTATACACCCACAACCAATAACACACCAACTCGAGGGCGTTATTCTCCATTTTTGTTTGATGGGATTACCTTTTCAACAGGAGGCTATTCCGCCGAATTTGGTAATGCGCTATCCAGTGTGTTGCTGTTAAATACCGTTGACGAACCTGATCAGGAAAAAACTAATATTGGCATTATGAGCGTGGGCGGAAGCGTGGGACATACCAAAAAATGGAACAATACTTCATTAAGTGTGAACGCCACCTATATTAATTTAGCACCTTATATTGCATTATTTCCTGATCGAAATGAATGGGAAAAACCATATCGTGCAGCCCAAGGCGAATCGGTATTCAGACAAAAGTTTGAAAAGGGTTGGTTAAAATGGTATGCTGCATTTGATCAAACATCGTTTGAACTGACCCAAGACGACATCAATAATCCTGATGGCTATTATGTTAAATTGAACAACGGTAATTTTTATACCAACGTGACCTATCAAGGACTTTTAAAGCAAAATTGGGCCATTGAAACAGGACTGAGTTATACCATAGCCAATACCAAAATTGGGCTTACCGATTTCAAGATTAATGATAAAGAAAATTCAGCTCATTTAAAGTTGAAACTCAAAAAACGCTTCAATAGCCGTTTAAAATTAAGTATTGGTGCCGAACATTTTATAACCGACTTTAAAGAACGCTATGATGAAGATAATTTCAGTGCAAAGTATGGCTTTACAGCTAACAATACGGCTGTCTTTGCTGAAACCGATATTATATTTAGCAAGTCATTGGCTATGAAAATAGGTTTACGTGGAGACCATTACGATCTCTCTGAAGAATTCACCTTGGCTCCAAGAACCTCCATTGCCTATAAAACTTCTAAAAATGGACAGCTTTCTGTAGCCTATGGAAATTTCTATCAAAATATTCCAAACATCTATTTGAAGTTTGATAATGGTATACAAACTCAAAACACATCGCACTATATTATGAACTATCAATATGTGAAGGACAATCGCATCTTTAGAGCCGAAGTCTATAGAAAAGAATACGATAATCTTTTAAAATACGACACGGAGTTTCCTGAGTTTGACAGTGCGTATTCCAATACGGGAAACGGTTATGCACAAGGACTCGACCTGTTTTGGAGAGATAACAAGAGTATTAAAAACACCGATTATTGGTTGAGCTATTCCTATTTGGATACCAAAAGGGATTATCAAAACTTTCCTGTACAGGCAACCCCAAATTTTGCCAACAAACACAATTTTTCGGCAGTGGCCAAATATTGGATTGAAGATTGGAAAAGTCAGGTTGGGTTTAGTTATACTTTTGCTTCGGGAAGACCCTATACCAACCCGAACACCAATGCTTTTTTAAGTGAACAAACAAAAGCTTATAACAGCATCAGCTTAAATTGGGCGTATTTGATCAGTCAACAAAAGATATTGTATTTCTCAGTAAACAATGTATTGGGTTTTAAAAACATCAACGGGTATCAATATGCCAACGCTCCAGACATGAATGGTAATTTCTCAAGACGTGCTTTGCAACCTGCCGCAGACCAGTTCTTTTTTGTGGGCTTCTTTTGGACCATTAGCGATAACAAAACCGATAACCAATTGGATAATTTGTAGTTAATTTTTTGGTTCGTTTAACCCTGAGATGAGAACACATTTACTTTAAGATGCAGAGACTGCGAAGCAGCGCAGATTAAAGTTCGCCTTTGGCGAATGTGTTCTCATTATTTTGATATGAATCGGTTTCAATGATTTATATGCAACGTTAAACGAATTTCGACTAATTTTGCGAGAATGTCAAACGCTTTCGGGTCATCACTACCCATCAAGGCTGTGTATCATACAATATCGGTAAACATTATAGCGGCAAGTTGGCGGGTTTGAGACATATCT
>JBBKXS010000299.1:0-3422 GCA_037969605.1 Flavobacteriaceae bacterium | reverse complement strand
GATTCCGATTTGGGAGGCTTCAACTCCAATCGGTTTGATATTCCGTTATTGGCAGAAGAAATGCTACGTGCCGAAGTGGATTTTGACATGAAAAATCGCTTAGCTATAGATGTACAGACGATTTTTCACAAGATGGAACAACGTACTCTAAGTGCAGCCTATCAATTTTATTGCAATAAAAATTTGGATGGTGCCCATGGTGCCGAAGCAGATACCAATGCAACTTATGAAGTGTTAAAAGCGCAACTTGCCAAATACGATCAACTTGAAAACGACACCAAATTTCTAGCAGAATTCAGTTCGCGTAAACAATTTGCCGACTTTGCTGGATTTATTGTTTTTAATAAAAAAGGTGAGGAATGTTTTTCATTTGGGAAGCATAAAAATAAAAGAGTAGAGGATGTGCTCAATGATGAACCCGGGTATTTTGGTTGGTTACTTAATGCCGATTTTCCTTTATATACCAAAAAAGTGTTGACAGCCATAAAGTTAAGAGCGTTTAATAATAAATTAGCATAAAATGAAACTCATTTGCATAGGGCGTAATTATACCGAGCACATCAAGGAATTGCAAAATGAAAGACCAACAGATCCTGTAGTGTTCTTAAAGGCCGATTCATCTATTTTGGCCAAAAAGCAGCCTTTTTTCATCCCCGATTTTTCTAACGACATTCATTATGAAGTGGAAGTTTTAGTAAGAATTAATAAAGTTGGCAAGCATATAGATAAAAAATTTGCCGGCAATTATTATAATGAGATTGGCCTTGGAATTGATTTTACGGCAAGGGATGTACAAAGCCATTTAAAGGCCAAAGGGCTACCTTGGGAAAAGGCGAAATCCTTTGACGGCTCTGCCGTAATTGGTAACTGGATACCAAAAACAGAATTTAAGAATATTAATGATATTAATTTTTCTTTAGAGCGAAACGGGGATACTGTGCAAAAGGGAAATACCAGTTATATGCTTTGGAAAATAGATGAAATTATCGAATATGTCTCAAAATATTTTACTTTAAAGATTGGGGACATTATATTTACAGGAACTCCCGCAGGTGTAGGCAAGGTTGAACCAGAGGATATATTAATCGGATTTATAGAAGACAAGCAAATGTTGTCAGTAACAATAAAATAGATGGAAAATCATTATAAATTAGATAGAGTCAGAGAGTTGGCAGGAGGTGATGACGATTTTGTTAATGCTCTGGCCGAAGCGTTTCTAGAAGAAGTACCAGAAGATGCTTCAAGACTTCAAGTGGCAGTTGCCGAAAAAGACTTTTTTAACACCTATCAGGCTGCCCATAAAATGAAACCAACAATCGATTTATTTGAACTCGGTGTGCTTGAAGACCTTATTGTAGTACAGGATTGGGGTAAATTTGAAAAAAATGATGAAGATGTTTCAGTCCAACTTCAAACTGTACTCTCAGCTGTTGAAAAAGCAGTTGCCGAAATTAAATCCGATTTTAATCTATAATGCAAGCTGAAATTATTACTATTGGCGATGAGATTCTCATAGGTCAGATTATTGACACAAATTCAGCATTTATAGCCAAAGAACTTAATAAAATTGGTATTTCTGTTTATCAAATCACTTCAGTTCAAGATGATAAATCCCATATTCTTAAAGCATTAAAAGAGGCTGAAAACAATGTCGATTTTATCATACTAACAGGCGGATTGGGGCCTACAAAGGATGATATTACCAAAAAAACTATTGCGGAATATTTTGACGATACTTTGGTAAGAAATGAAGCAGTAACGGAAAATATTCATTTGTTGTGGAAACAATATATTAACCAAACTCCATCTCAAGTTAATTTAGACCAGGCTTTAGTGCCTTCAAAAGCAAAAGTATTGATGAATGCTTTTGGAAGTGCTCCTGGGATGTGGATTGAAAAAAAGGGGAAAGTATTTATTTCGCTGCCAGGTGTGCCTTTCGAAATGAAAGGCCTGATTACTTATCAAGTTATTCCCAAACTTCAAAGCATCTACAAATTTCCATTTATCCTTCATAAAACCATTCTTACTTATGGTTTAGGTGAAAGCAGTTTGGCCACAAGAATTGAAGCATGGGAAGACGCACTGCCAAATTTTATTAAACTCGCTTATTTACCCAGTTTGGGTAAAGTTCGGTTGCGTTTGTCTGCAAAAGGGGTCGATAAAGCAACCATAGAAGCCGAAATGCAAAAACAAGTGGATTTATTGCTGCCACAAATTGAAGATATTTTTGTAGGATATGAAGAAGATGAATCTTTAGAAGCCATAATTGGTAAACAATTAACGCATTTAGGGAAAACCTTGGCTACAGCTGAAAGCTGTACAGGGGGAAAAATTGCTGAATCACTAACAGCCATATCAGGTGCTTCAAATTATTTTAAAGGAAGTATTATAAGCTACGCAACACAAGCTAAAATTGATGTGCTGCATATTCCCGTAGATTTAATAAATAAATATTCTGTTGTAAGTGCACAAGTTGCTGAAGCCATGGCGACCAATGTGTTACAAATGTTTAAAACGGATTATGCCATTGCAACCACTGGGAATGCTGGTCCAACTAAGGGAGATTCCGATGTAGATGTAGGTACGGTTTTTATTGCGATAGCTACAAAAACAGGTGTGCATTCCGAAAAATTTAATCTTGGAAACCACCGTATCAAAGTCATCAATAAGGCCGTCAATAAAGCCTTTGAAATGCTTCAAAAAGAAATTTTAAAAAAGTGATGACTTTAGTTTGTTGATATTGTAAAGTTTTACTAAATTTGCAGCCTGTTTTAAAATATCCATGGTTGTTTTAAATTGCAGTAGAGAATATTGATAAGGATATTCTTTCTGACCATAAAAAAACAATCAATTAAAAACAGAAAAAATAACATATTTAAAGTTAGAAAGAATGTCAAGAGTTTGTGAACTTACAGGTAAAAAGGCGATGGTTGGAAACAAAGTGTCTCATGCCATGAACAAATCAAAACGTAAATTTGATGCCAATTTGATCAAAAAGCGTTTTTATATCCCTGAAGAAGATAAGTGGGTAACTTTAAAAGTGGCTACGTCAACTTTAAAAACAATTAACAAAATTGGTATTTCTGCTGTTCTAAAACAAGCTAGAGCTAAAGGACTTATTAAATAATAGCATCACGAGTTAAAGACACGTAAAATGGCAAAAAAAGGAAATAGAATTCAAGTGATATTAGAGTGTACAGAGCATAAAGAGTCTGGTCAATCAGGAACTTCTCGTTACATCACTACAAAAAATAAAAAGAATACGCCAGAGCGAATGGAGATTAAAAAATTTAATCCAATTCTTAAGCGTATGACCGTTCATAAAGAAATTAAATAATAAGGATTTTTATAAAGAAAATCTCAAATACTAATATTGTTGAGTCATGGCAAAGAAATCAGTAGCATCATTACAAACGGGATCA
>JBBKXS010000298.1:0-8669 GCA_037969605.1 Flavobacteriaceae bacterium | reverse complement strand
GTATTGGGGTATTCCTAAATTATGTTATTTATAATAACTTTATAAATAACAGGTTAATCTTAACTGTCTCCAATTATAATTCTTTGCGTTTATTTTTAGAGTTTTTTATACGTTGACTTTATCAAGGAATGTGCAAATAAAAACCATAATGTTAAATACGAATTTTATATTTTAAAATAATTTTCGTTAATTTACTTTAGAACATTTGATACTTATAAAAGTGGTTACCTATGAGTTACCCTAAGGCAACTTAAAAAATGGTGACCATTGATATCACTGATAAACTTAAAGGATATTGGAGCCTCTTTCTCCTTATCCAAAGCTTATTGAAATTCCATAACACTTTAGGTTACTGATTCATCAAAAATCATTTGACAAAAGTTCATTCAAAACTAACAAGTCAGTGTCAAAATAGTTCGATTTTTGTCCCTTTAGCACCACATCAAGCGCAATGTAATTGCGGATTAAAATATAAAAATCTGACAAGTTTACTTGATCAGATTTTTTGTTTTAAGACGTTTGTCTTGCAAAGACAATAAATTGCATTTGCAATTTTGGAAAGGAGAGCAAGGCGAAAGCCAATCTCTCCGACTCCACTATAAAAGACCCGAACAATTTGTTTGGGTCTTTTGATTTGAAACTTCTTTAATTTTCTTAAATCATTATTCCTAAAATTGGTCAAAGCCTTTAATCCACATAATGATTAGCTTTTAACCAATTTTCACATCTAAATCCGTTTTATGAAATGGAAGTTTCTCTCTTAATGTTTCATTTCATTCAATGACCCAAAGCAGAAAAGATTCTGCGGTTACGATTAAATTATCTGCATAATCTAATTGATCATTGTACGCTTCAATTTCATCTTTTGGATACCCTGGAGCTATTCTGTCGACCAGAGTATTATGAAAGGTACAGTTGTCCAAAAGCCAAGTTTTAAAACTATTACCTAGCTTCCAGTTTTCACAATATTTTAAAATGATATCTTTAAGTGCATCTGAATTATGATTAATTAATTCGCAAGGAATAATGGTAAGACCTTTGTTTATATCTCCAGAAAAATGTTTAAATCTCTTATATAATAACGACGTTAATTTAGCTGGAAACGACGTTGGCGGCTCCATTTCCAATGTATCTGTCTCAACATAAACAATACCCACTTCGGTGGTATTTGAAATGACAAATTGAAGCTATTCTTCCTTTGCCAAATTCAAATAAGCACTAAAGTTTTTATAAGGATCAATTCCTTTAACAATGTTGGTCATCAATTCAATATCTTGGATTTCTTTTCCTTTTTTAATTCCCCTCATAAATAAGGTATATAGACCATCTTGATCGTTAAGCATGCTAACCCTACCTCTTTCTATTGGTTGAACCACAGCTATACCAGCCTTAAAATCTACTTCCTTATTTAATTTTTGAAATGCATATTCAATAAAAGCTCTCAAAAATTTCCTTGTCCAAATTGAACAATTTTAATAGGGAGTTTATTTTCGAAACCAGTATTTTTTCGATTCAACAGTTTCTTTTTTTCTTTTAATTCTGGCATTATTAAATTTATAAATTAAACATTCTTGGCAACCAAAGCGCCAATTCCGGAAAATACGTCACCAGGAACAATGCAACTATCATAGCCACAAATAAAGGCAACAAAGGTTTTACAACTTTTTGTATTGTTGTCTGGGCAACCCCAACGCCAACGAACAGTACCGACCCTACCGGAGGTGTACATAGCCCAATACAAAGGTTCAAAACCATGATGATACCAAAGTGAACTGGATCCATTCCTAATTTCGTAACCACTGGTAAAAAAATTGGAGTAAAAATTAGAACAGCAGGAGTCATGTCCATGAATATTCCAACAAACAATAACAACAAATTAATGATAAGCAATATGATAATTTTATTATCACTTATTCCCAATAACGCTGTACTGATATCCTGTGGAATATTTTCATAGGACATTACCCATGACATACTCATAGATGCCCCAATCAACAACATGACAATAGCTGTTGTTACAGAAGAATCCAGCAGGATTTTAGGCAATGATTTAACAGAAATTTCCTTATACACAAAACCTAAAATTAAAGTATAAAGTACGGCGACCGCTGAAGCTTCTGTTGCCGTAAAGATTCCGGTAACAATTCCCCCAATGACAACCACCAATAAAAATAGACTTGGTACTGCAATAACAAACGTTCGTATGATCTCTTTAAGTGAACTCCTTTCCCCTAATTTGTACTTTTTCTTTTTTGCCCAAAATGAAGCAACAATCATTAAAAATAAACCAGTCAAAATTCCGGGAATATAACCTGCCAAAAACAAAGCGGCTATTGAAACTCCACCACTTGCCAACGAGTAAACGATCAAAACATTACTCGGAGGAATGACCAGTCCAGTTGTGGCTGAAGTAATATTAACCGCCGCCCCAAATTCTTTTGAGTAACCTTCTTTTTCCATTTCTGGGCCTAAAATGCTTCCCATTGCGGAAGCCGATGCCATGGCGGATCCGGCAATAGCTCCCATTAACATAGCTCCAATAACATTGATCAAAGCCAATCCACCCGGTAAGGACCCAACCAAGGTTTTTGCAAATGCAATCAATCGATGGGCAATACCGCCCTTATTCATCAATTGACCAGAAAGTATAAAAAATGGAATGGCAATTAATGCAAAACTATCCAATCCTGTTCCCATTCGTTGGGACACGGTAGTAAATGAAGCCAAAGCTGGTATACTGACCATCATCGTCAACACCGAAGATATGGCAATACTCCATGCTACGGGTGTTCCTATTGACAACAACCCAATAAAACTTAAAACCAAAACAAGAATTGGAAAATAATCCATAGCTATGAGCGATTTAAAATATCCATGATTTTATAATATATGATTAACACTCCACTTAAGGGAATAGCAAAATAAACCGCAGCCAAGGGTATTTGCAGAGCAGGAGAATGTTGATTTAGCACATAGGTAATATATACCAATCTCAACCCACCAATAACCATTATGAACAACGCAAATATTATAATTAAGGCAGATACTATTAGTTTTATTTTTCTCTGCGTTTTTTCACTCGCCCTCAAAGGAAGTACATCAATAGCCACGTGCATATTTCTACCCGAAACATAGGCAGCACCCAAAATTCCGAGCCATATCATTAAATATCTGGCCAATTCATCAGTAAAGGAGCTTGGATCACCAGCTATGAACCGAGTAAACACTTGCCATAATACGTTAACGACCATAACTCCCATAATAAGGACCAACAAATTGCCCAATATTTTGTCTACAGTTTTTCGAAGTTCCATTTTCAATTAGTGTTTTGAATTCTTTCAATTAAACCATTCATTACTTTGTCACTCTTATATTGTGAGTAAACACCTTCTACCTGGCTGGAAAATAAAGTTTTATCTGGATAAATAACCTGTACTCCAGCTTTCTGGACTTCTTCCAAAGCTTCCTTTTCTGCATCAGCCCATAAGGTTCTTTGATATACCACAGAACTATCCACAGCCTGTTGTACCCATTTTTTTTCTTGATCCGACAATTTATCCCAAAGATGAGTGCCAATAATCAAAACATCTGGCAATACGGTGTGCTCATCTAACGAATAATATTTGCAAACTTCATAATGTCTTGAAAGGTAAAAACTTGGAGGGTTATTTTCCGCACCATCAACTACGCCTTGTTGCAAAGATGTGTACAACTCTCCCCAAGAAATCGGTGTTGCCGATCCTCCCAAACTTTGGATCATTTCCATGGCTGTAACGCTTTCCATAACTCTGATCTTCATTCCTTTTAAATCTTCAGGGGAATTTATTGGTTTATCTTTTGTATAAAAGCTTCTACTGCCCGCATCATAATACCCCAAACCTTTAATCCAATATTGGATCCCATCATCCAGCAACTCTTGACCTATTGGGCTGTCCAAAACCGCAAATGAATGCTTGCGATCCCGAAATAAAAAAGGAAGACCAAAAACTTTCATTTTAGGCGCAAAATTTTCCATGACCCCTACAGATACCTTGGTCATATCCAAACTTCCAATCTGTAATAATTCGATACATTCACGTTCTGTTCCCAATTGCTGACTTGGATATATTTCCAATTTTAGTTTACCCTCTGAAATTTGAGCTAAATCTTCACCCATTTTTAACATCGCCTTATGCACTGAATGGTTGACATCCAAACCATGGGCCAATTTTATGGTTCTAGTCTTACTGATCTTATTGCAATTATTCAATAACATTAGACTGATTAAGGAAAATGCTAATATCAGTGAACGATTTATCTTCATTTATTTCTCACTTTTTTTATAATTGTCAAAGCCTCTTTAACAAGCTGCTCATTTTTTACTATTGTTGTTTTTTAAAAATTGAAATATTCTTTTGCGTTATAATAACTGATATCGGCCACTATTTTGCCAATCCATTCCATATCGTTTGGTAACTCACCCCGTTTAATTTCATCTCCCAAAAGATTGCATAAAATACGTCTAAAATATTCATGCCTAGGAAACGATAAGAAACTACGTGAATCGGTCAGCATTCCAATAAAACAACTGATCAATCCCATATTGGAAAGCGCATTTATTTGTTTTGTCATTCCGTCCTTTTGGTCCAAAAACCACCAAGCAGAACCGAACTGTACTTTTCCCTTTACGCTGCCATCATTAAAGTTACCAATCATGGCGGCCATAACTTCATTATCGGCTGGGTTTAAGTTATAAATAATGGTTTTTGTTAATTTATCCTTGCTATCCAAATTATTTAAAAAAGCGGATAATTTTTGGGCCTGTGGATAATCGCTAATAGAGTCCCATCCGGTATCCGGTCCTAAAACACGATGCATTCTTAAATTATTATTTCTAAGTGCACCCAAATGGAATTGTTGCACCCATCCATATTCGTGGTAAGTTTCCGATAAAAACAATAAAACAGCACTTTGGAATTTTAAGGCTTCCTCATTGCTTATTCCCATGTTTTCTCTTTTCTTTTTAAATATTGAATTAACTTCATTTTCTGTAAAGTTTTCAAAATACATGTGATCCAAGCCGTGATCGCAAAGCCTGCACCCATTTTTATGAAAATAGGCAATCCTGTTTTTTAATGCAGAACATAAATCAGTGTAGGAGTTAATAGAGATATTGGCCGCTTTTTCAAGCGAATCCACATAACTGTTATAGCCCTCATTTAAAATGAAAATGGCCTTATCTGGCCTAAAGGCGGTACTAACTTTAACACCAAAATCACTTTTTGCAAGTTTTTGGTGATCCTCCAGCGAATCCGTTGGGTCTTCGGTGGTACAAACAACTTCAACATTGGATTTTCGTAGCAATTGTTGGCAACTATAGTCTTCAGAACTCAGTTTTTCAGAAGTTTCCTTATAGATTTTATCGGCAGATTTTTCATTCAATAAATCATAAATATCAAAATAACGAGCCAGTTCCAAATGTGTCCAATGGTACAGGGGATTGCGCATAGTATAGGGTACTGTTTTGGCCCAATTCATAAACTTATCTCTATCTGAACCCTTACCTGTTATAAACTCTTCGTCCACACCCAGAGTTCTCATAGCTCTCCATTTATAATGGTCGCCATTGATCCAAACATTTGTTAGATTATTGAAAATTGTATTTTCAGAAATCTGTTTTGGTGGTAAATGGTTATGATAATCTATAATAGGCTGATTTTTTGAATAATTATGATATAGTTCTTCAGCGTATTTGTTCTCCAACAAAAAATTATCATTTATAAACTTTGTGCTCATTCTATTTCCTGAAATTAATCCTCATTTGATGGTTTGCCAATTGTTGCCAAAATACCCCCATCTACATAAATTATTTGTCCGTTGACAAAATCGCTGGCTTTTGATGCCAAAAAAACAGCGGTTCCTTCCAAATCTTCAGGATTTCCCCAACGTTTCGAAGGTGAATGGTTCATGATAAATTCATGGAACGGAGGTCCATCCACCCTTACAAAAACTTTCCCTCCAAAGTCAATAATTCCCAGTTCTCACTAGTATAAAAATATTTTTATAGCTTTTAGTTTTATAAATTTACATTGGTAGGATTTGATGGCACCGTTTAAAATAGCATTTAGCCAACAAAAAATTGTCTTGTAAACGATTGCACTAAAAATACCTTAAAATATTAAAAAACCTAAACATTTTCAATGACAACCTTTTTTTCTACATTTACAATTACCAAATTTTCGACTTTTTATTTGGCTAAAGTTAATTTATAGTCTCTTATATTAAAAAAAAATGCTGAAAAATAATTATAAAGAAAAAGTTGCCATTATAACAGGTGGTTCCGGAGTACTTGGATTTGCAATGGCCAAGGGTTTGGCTGTTGAAGGTGTCAAGGTTGCCATATTGGGAAGGACCGAGGATACTGTCCAATCTAAAGTTGATGAAATTAGCGTAATGGGAGGACAAGCTTTAGGGCTGATAGGAGATGTATTGGACAAGAAAGCTTTAGAATCGGCCAGACATCAAGTTTTGCAGACTTGGGGAAGAATTGATATTCTTATAAATGCGGCTGGAGGGAATATTAAAGGTGCTACTATAATGCCTGAAGATAGTTTTTTCGATATGAATATTGACGACTTTGACTCGGTGACCAATTTAAATCTCAAAGGCACTTTATTACCAACATTGGTTTTTGGAAAAGAGATTGCTAAACAATCTAAAGGTTGTATTATCAATATCTCTTCGATTGCTGCTCAGCAGGTACTAACGCGGGTAGTTGGATATTCTGCTTCTAAAGCGGCTGTTGAAAATTTTACGAAATGGCTTGCTGTTGAAATGGCCCAAAAACTATCAAGTAATATAAGAGTGAACGCCGTCGCGCCTGGATTCTTTATAAGTAAACAGAATGAATCACTATTACTCCATGATGACGGTTCATTAACAGAAAGAGGTAAAACCATAATTGCCAATACACCCATGAAACGTTTTGGTGAAGCAGAAGAACTGGTAAGTACTGTTTTATGGCTAATTAGTGATGCTTCAAGTTTTGTTAGCGGTATTGTTGTACATGTGGATGGTGGATTTAGTGCATTTTCTGGAGTATAAATAGATGATGGAATTAGAACAAACATTTCGATGGTTTGGTCCGCAAGACCCTGTAACCTTATCAGATATAAGAATGACTGGTGCAACTGGGATTGTAACCGCTTTACATCATATTCCCAACGGTGAGGTATGGCCTATTTCTGAAATAAAGAAACGTAAAAAGCTCATAGAAAACACTGGTCTTAAATGGTCGGTGGTTGAAAGTGTTCCTATCCACGAAGCAATTAAAACCCAAACAGGATTATACAAGACCTATATTGAAAATTACAAAAAAACACTTGTAAACCTCGGAAAATGCAACATAAAAACCGTTTGCTATAATTTTATGCCCGTATTGGATTGGACTCGTACCAATCTTAATTATCAAATAGAAGATGGCTCATCTGCCTTAAGATTTGATGCCGTAGATTTCTCTGTTTTCGAATTATTTCTATTGAAAAGACCCGAGGCTGAAAAGCAATATTCCTTTAAACAAATTGCTCTTGCAAAAGTTCGTGAACAAGAAATGACCGATGTAGATAAGAAGCTACTAGTTGATACTATTATAGCGGGATTACCTGGTGCTGAAGAAGGATATACGCTTATTCAATTTAATAAGATTTTAGAACATTATAAAAACATTGATGCTGAAACATTAAGACATAACTTAATTTATTTCTTGAAAGAAATCATAAGCACAGCCGAAGAGTCTGGAATATTAATGTGTATTCATCCGGATGATCCACCATATCCAATATTAGGATTACCAAGGGTTGTAAGTACTCTAGAAGATATTCAGCATATTTTTGAATCGGTTGATAGTATTCATAATGGACTTACATTTTGTACTGGTTCTTTTGGCGTAAGACCTGATAATGATTTGCCTTTCATGATAGAAAAACTTGGTGAACGTATTCATTTTTTACATCTTCGTAATATAAAGCGAGATAAAAATGGAAATTTTTATGAAGCTAATCATCTTGATGGCGACGTAGATATGGTTAAGGTAATGAAAGCCATTATTCAAGAACAGAATAGGAGAAAAAAATCGGGTAGAAACGATTTAAATATTCCAATACGGCCAGATCATGGTCATAAAATGTTGGACGATCTTAATAAAGAAACAAACCCGGGGTATTCCTGTATAGGCAGATTACGAGGTTTGGCCGAATTGAGAGGATTGGAAATGGGAATAAGAAATAGCCTTTTATAAAAGCTAAAGGGATGTACATATGGCATATCTCCTAATTTTCTTATTCTGAAATAATTAATTTATTACATCACAAATTTAACGGATTTTTGTCCTTCTTCCGTTTTAACTAAATTGGAACCAATTCTATTAACTCCTTTAAAAGCCCTTAGACCTATAAAAGAGCTTAACCTCTTAATCACATAATAAATTAATTTGCAACTCACACTAGATTTAGTTGGACGCATTTGACTTTTTTTGTTAAAAAAAAGGACCCATATTAAATGCGCCCTTTTGACCGATTGATGAAATATTTTGCTCAAAATATTCTTATTTGTATCGTCTGCTGTTATTCCAAGAGTAACTTTTTGTTTTATGAAAGGTTCTAGGAATATGATCGTAATGAATGGTTCTCATG
>JBBKXS010000297.1:0-3169 GCA_037969605.1 Flavobacteriaceae bacterium | reverse complement strand
TTATCGTTAAAGGAACTGCAAACGGAACCCAAACAGATTTTGATGGTAACTATACCATTAAAGCCGATGTAGGTAGCGTTTTATCCTTTACATATTTGGGGCTTAAACCTCATGAAGCTAAAGTAGGTGCTTCAAATACTATCAACGTCACCATGCAGGAGGATGCTTCTGTATTAGATGAAGTTGTAGTAACTGCAATTGGTATCTCAAGAAATGAGAAAGAACTGGGTTACAATGTGCAATCTGTGAGTGCTGAATCTATTAGCACTAGACCGAATGCAGATATCGTAAACTCTTTAGCTGGAGCGACATCTGGTGTAGAGATTGTTAGTTCTTCAGGTGAAGCTGGAGCGTCTTCGTTTATTACGATTCGTGGATCTGCCTCTATCACAGGTAATAACCAACCATTATTTGTTGTAAACGGAATGCCAATTTCTTCAGGTAGTGCTAATGGTGCCAATAATAATGCTGGGCCAAACGATTCTACAGGTGGTGTCAATTCCTCAAGCAGGACCATTGACATTAATCCTGACGACATTGCAAGTCTTACCGTTTTAAAAGGGGGAGCTGCTACTGCACTTTATGGTGTAAGAGCTGCTAATGGTGCTATTATTATCACTACTAAGAGTGGTAAAGGATTAGTGGCCAAGAAAATTGAGTTTCATACCTCTGTAGGCCAAGATAAAGTATCTCAATTACCCGCAAGACAGAAAAAATATGCCCAAGGTATGGATGGTGTATGGTCAAGTGGTCATGCCAACTCATTTGGTCCAGAAATTTCTAGTTTAGAATACGATGGTGACTCAACCTACAAATGGGATCCAAATGGCCGTCTTGTTCCAAAAGGAACAGGTAATGGCAATCCTGCTAAATATTATGATCCTTATGATTTCTTTCAAACTGGGACAGTTATTGATAACCGTTTAAGCATTAGTAATGGAAGCGACAATGGCGATTATTTCTTCTCCATATCCAACCGTGAACAAGATGGTATTATTCCTAATAACGATTATGGTAGAACAACGGCAAGAATCAATGCTAATACCAAATTATCGGATAAGGTAAATTTAGGGGTTGATTTTGCTTACACCAATTCCAGAGCCGTTCAAATCCAAAAAGGATCAAACGTTTCAGGTATTATGTTGGGCTTGTTAAGAACGGCTACAACTTTTGACAATAGTGCAGGTTATGAGTTTGCCGATGGTACACAACGTAACTATCGTAACGGAATTGGCTATGACAACCCATATTGGGTTGCCAATAATATCTCTTTTAATGAAGATGTCAACCGTTTCACTGGTGGTGTTAACTTGAACATGAAGTTTAGCGATATGGTTAATTTATCGTACAATGTTGGTATTGACTGGTACAACAGACGTTTTAATGAAAAATTTAAGATAGGATCTCGAGGTATTACTCAAGGTTATTATACAGAATCTTCTGATTATTCTGCGGTTATCAACTCAGATTTATTATTGACCTTAAGCAAAGATATCACTGAAGATATTGACGTTCAGTTAACATTAGGTAATAACTTTTACTCAACTTATTTTAAAAACATATTTGCTGATGCCGATGGCTTAGAAATTCCTGATTATTATAACCTGAACAACAGTAGTAACAACTCAACTTCTCAAGGTACGTCTGAGTTTAGAACAATGGCCCTATTTGGGGAGCTTCAGTTATCGTTTTGGAACACCGTCTTTTTAGGAATAACAGGTAGAAATGACTGGGCAACCACAATGCCTGAAAGTAGTGATTCTGCATTTTATCCTTCTGCTAACTTAGGGTTTATCTTTACGCAAATAGAGGGCCTTAAAAATGGTGAAGTTTTATCCTTTGGTAAATTAAGGGCTTCCGCCGCAAGAACAGCTAATATTGCACCAGCTTACCAAACAGCCAACAACTTTGTTGCCGCGGGTACTTCTGATGGTTGGACCAACGGAGTAAATTTCCCTTTCCTTAATCAAACTGGATTTCAAGTAAGTCCGGCATTGGGTAATCCAGGTCTAAAACATGAAAGCCAAGAATCTTGGGAAGTAGGTGCCGATTTAAAATTCTTTAAAAACAGATTAGGTATAGACTTTACGTATTTCAATAATAATAATACCGATTTGTTAATGCAAGTGCCTATTGCAAACTCTTCAGGTTTTAATTCTATATTTTTAAATGCAGCCTCCATGGAGTCCAAAGGTATAGAGGTGAGTGTTAACCTAACACCTGTACAAACCGAAAATTTCCAATGGGATATCACCGCTAACTTTACTAAATTTACCAACATCGTTACTTCACTTGCTGAAGGGGTTGATAACATCTTCCTAGGAGGATTTAACACACCTCAGGTACGTGCTGTAGTTGGTGAAGAATATAGAAGTATTTTCGGTGAAGATTGGGCTAGAGATGCCAATGGTACCGTTTTAATTAACGACGATCCAACCGATAGTTTTAGAGATGGCTATCCCTTTAACAATTTGGCACAAGGTTTAGTACCTATCGGAAACTTTAATCCAGACTGGACCGGTAATATTTCCAATAGCTTTAAATATAAAAACTTTGGCCTTTCGTTCTTAATTGATGTTAAAAGTGGAGGGGTAATGTACAATGGTACTGCCTTCGCTATGAATTTCTTTGGTGTTACTGAAAGATCAGTTACAAGAGAAGTCTATTATGATGCAAACGGCGAAATTGATTTTGATGCTACGCCAGCCGAAAACCTTGTGGTTTTGGAAGGTGTTTATGGTCATTTGGACGCTGATAATAATCCAGTTTCAAATGGTGTTCAGAATGTAACTCCAGTGGTGCTGGACCAAGCTTGGTACAGAGGTCATGGTAGTAATTTTGGTGGAGGACCTTCAGCCGCGGCTATGGAACCTGCTGATTGGGTAAGATTGAGAGAATTAACTATAAGTTATGATCTACCAAAAATAGCTAGTTTCATTACAAGCGGACAGATCTATTTTTCAGGTCGAAACTTATGGCTAGATACACCGTACTCCGGTATTGATCCAGAGTCCAGTCTTCTTGGAGCAAGAAATGCTCAAGGTATGGACTACTTTAACAATCCTGGAACGAAGTCATATCTAATGGGTGTTAAATTATCGTTTTAAAAAAAAATAACATGAAAAATATACAAAATCTTTTTAAGAAACCAATCGTTGCAGTATTAGCA
>JBBKXS010000296.1:0-19070 GCA_037969605.1 Flavobacteriaceae bacterium | reverse complement strand
CCATTATTTCTGTAGTCAGCCCCGGCTGTATTAGTGTTGGCACCAACTTTATTCTCCCAGAAAATATTATTACTTATTGTATGAGGTGCAGAAAATGTATAGATTGCTCCACCTGTATTCGCAGAGTTATTATAAAAAGTATTGTTACTTATTATACTTGTGTTTTGCTGATTAAAAATAGCGCCACCGGTGTTCGCCCTGTTTCCTGTGAATATGTTATTATAGAAAATATGATAGTTAAAATTAAGATTCTGTATGTTTTTCAGACTTTTCTATTTTAATGGTCAGTTCGTTGGATTTAGCGTCCAAATCCATGACTATTTTATCACCTTCCTGTATTTTAGAATTAATGATCTCTTCGGCAAGAGCATCTTCAATATATTTTTGAATGGCCCGTTTTAAGGGTCTTGCACCATATTCTTTATCGAAGCCTTTATCTGCAATATATTCTTTTGCTTTTTTGCTCAATTTAAGTTCGTAACCAAGATCTTTTATACGTTCAATTAACTTTGCTAATTCTATATCAATAATTTTATCAAGATCAGCTTTTTCCAATGTATTAAAGACCATGACATCGTCAATTCTATTCAAAAACTCAGGTGCAAATGCTTTTTTAAGGGCATTTTCGATAATACTCCTAGAGTTATCGGTAGCTTGTGCAGCCTTTGCAGAAGTACCGAATCCAACACCCTGTCCAAAATCCTTAAGTTTTCTGGCTCCGATATTTGAAGTCATAATAATTATGGTATTTCTAAAATCTATTCTTCTACCCAAACTGTCAGTCAAATAACCATCATCAAGCACTTGCAATAACATATTAAAGACATCCGGATGTGCTTTTTCAATTTCGTCAAGCAGTATAACTGCATATGGTTTTCGTCTAATCTTTTCGGTCAATTGACCACCTTCTTCATAGCCTACATAACCTGGAGGTGCACCCACTAAACGCGAGATAGAGAATTTTTCCATATACTCACTCATATCGATCCTCACAAGAGCATCTTCACTATCAAAAAGTTCTCGAGCCAATACTTTAGCCAATTGCGTTTTACCAACTCCAGTTTGTCCTAAAAATATAAATGAACCAATTGGTTTATTTGGGTCTTTAAGTCCGGCACGGTTACGTTGAATAGCTTTCACCACTTTTGCAACGGCCTCATCCTGACCAATAATTTTACCTTTGATAAGTTCAGGTAATTTGGCGAGTTTGTTGCTTTCGGTTTGTGCAATTCTATTTACTGGAATACCAGTCATCATAGATACAACATCGGCTACATTATCTTCAGTCACAATTTCTTTGTGCAATTTGGTTTCTTCTTCCCATTTTTCTTGGGCGATTGCTAAATCTTTTTCAAGTCGTTTTTCGTCATCCCGCAATTTTGCAGCCTCTTCATATTTTTGTTTTTTGACAACTGTATTCTTTGTAGCCTTTACGTCTTCAAGTTGCTTTTCTAATTCCAAAATTTGTTTGGGAACATCTATATTAGTGATATGGACTCTGGAACCAGACTCATCCAATGCATCTATAGCCTTATCTGGTAAAAAGCGTTCTGTCATATATCTATTCGTCAATTTTACGCAAGCTTGTATAGCTTCATCGGTATATTCAACGTTATGATGCTCTTCATACTTTTCTTTAATGTTGTTGAGTATTTGAATCGTTTCTTCGACTGTTGTTGGCTCAACAATGACTTTCTGGAAACGACGCTCTAAAGCACCATCTTTTTCAATATATTGTCGGTATTCATCTAAGGTAGTGGCCCCAACACATTGAATTTCACCACGTGCTAAAGCAGGTTTAAACATATTTGAAGCATCAAGACTTCCTGTTGCTCCACCAGCTCCCACAATGGTATGAATCTCATCAATAAATAAAATGATATCATCATTTTTTTCAAGCTCGTTCATAACGGCTTTCATCCGTTCTTCAAACTGGCCTCTATATTTTGTTCCGGCAACTAAACTTGCTAAATCCAAGGTTACCACACGTTTATTAAATAAAATACGCGAAACTTTACGCTTTATAATTCGCAGAGCAAGTCCTTCGGCTATAGCCGATTTGCCAACTCCTGGTTCTCCAATAAGTAAAGGATTATTTTTCTTTCTTCTACTTAAAATTTGGGACACGCGTTGAATTTCTTTTTCCCTACCTACAACAGGATCGAGTTTATCTTCTTCGGCAAGGGCAGTTAGATCTCTACCAAAATTATCCAAAACCGGTGTTTTAGATTTTTTTGCTGTTTTTGAGGTAGATTGACCAAAAGGATTTTGTTTTGAATCATCTTCTTCATTCGCATCTTCATCATCAGAAAAAGACTCTGCTTTTGGAGAATCTAAATAATCGTCGTCACTTGTTATCATAAATTTGAATTGTTCTTTTACATTGTCATAATCTACCTTAAGCTTATTTAATAGCTTTGTTGTGGGGTCGTTCTCATTTCTTAAAATGCAAAGCAATAGGTGGGCCGTATTTATTGAAGTACTTTGAAATAATTTAGCTTCTAAAAATGTTGTTTTTAACGCTCGTTCTGCTTGTCGTGTAAGGTGAAGATTCTTTTTCTCGTTTGAGGCAACCGTCACATTTGGATTGGCAGGGCTTAGTATCTCTACTTTACGCCTTAAATGGTTCAAATCTATTTGTAAAGCGCTCAAAATATCTATAGCCTTTCCACCTCCATCACGGAGCAGGCCCAACATTAAATGCTCGGTACCTATAAAATCATGGCCCAAACGCAAAGCTTCCTCTTTGCTATAGGCAATGACATCTTTGACTCTTGGCGAAAAATTATCATCCATATTAAAATCCTTTCTGCATTAAAATTAATAAAAACAACTGTATAAAGTCAAAAACTATACCCTAAATGTTTTTATTGTCGCTAATAGAGTGAAAAAACTTCATAAATTCAAAACATTTAACAAGATACTTATCAAATAAATTGTGTATCTTATTGTTAATAAAAAACGCTAAAAAAGCGCTTTTATATTTGAGCCACAACTATCAAAATACTTATATTAGCACGATTTGAAAACCTACAAAAAATCTAATAAAATTATATATGGCAGAAGGAGAAAAATTGATTCCTATCAACATTGAAGATGAAATGAAATCGGCCTACATTGACTATTCAATGTCGGTCATTGTGTCACGTGCGTTGCCTGATGTTCGCGACGGCTTAAAACCGGTACATAGACGAGTGTTGTATGGTATGCATGAACTTGGTGTTAGGTCTAATACAGCACACAAAAAATCGGCTAGAATTGTTGGTGAAGTATTGGGTAAATATCATCCACATGGCGATACTTCGGTATATGACGCTATGGTCCGTATGGCTCAAGAATGGAGTTTACGCTATATGCTTGTTGACGGTCAAGGAAACTTTGGATCGATTGATGGAGATAGCCCTGCAGCGATGCGTTATACTGAGGCACGTATGCGAAAGATTTCTGAAGATATGCTGGCAGACATTGATAAGGAAACGGTTGATCACAGATTAAATTTTGATGATACACTGGAGGAGCCAACAGTTTTACCAACCCGTATACCTGGGTTATTGGTAAATGGAGCTTCCGGAATTGCAGTTGGTATGGCAACCAACATGCCTCCACATAATTTGAGCGAGGTTGTTGATGGCATTATCGCTTATATTGAAAATAGCGACATAGATATCGACGAGCTGATAACCCACGTCAAGGCTCCCGATTTTCCTACAGGAGGAACCATTTATGGTTATGACGGCGTTATAGAAGCTTTTAAAACAGGCCGTGGACGAATTGTCATACGGGGTAAAGCTATAATAGAAGAAGTTCAAGGTCGTGAATCTATAATTGTGACGGAAATCCCATATCAAGTCAATAAGGCAGACATGATTAAAAAAACTGCCGATTTAGTTAACGATAAGAAAATTGAAGGTATTTCTAATATAAGGGACGAGTCGGATAGAAACGGAATGCGCATTGTATATGTTTTAAAACGCGATGCCATTCCTAACATTGTATTAAACACACTCTATAAATATACAGCACTACAGTCATCTTTTAGCGTTAATAATATTGCATTGGTAAATGGCCGTCCATTGCTTTTAAATTTAAAGGAACTTATTCATCATTTTGTTGAACATAGACATGATGTGGTGGTTAGGCGTACCACTTACGAATTGCGTAAGGCTGAAGAACGTGCCCATATTTTAGAAGGATTGATCATAGCTTCTGATAATATTGATGAAGTCATTGCCCTTATAAGAGCATCTTCAAATGCCGATGAAGCTCGTGAACGCCTAATAGAACGTTTCAGTCTCTCCGAAATTCAAGCCAAGGCCATTGTAGAAATGCGTTTACGTCAATTAACTGGTTTAGAACAAGATAAATTACGTTCTGAATATGAAGAGTTGATGAAAACGATTGAAGACCTTAAAGACATTCTTGATAAGAAAGAGCGCCGAATGGAGATTATTAAAGATGAACTTCAGGTTGTTAAAGAAAAATATGGTGATGAGCGTCGTTCGGTAATTGAATATGCAGGAGGTGACTTAAGTATTGAAGATATGATCCCAGATGAGCAAGTAGTAATTACTATTTCTCACGCAGGCTATATTAAGCGTACCTCCTTAACAGAGTATAAAACACAACATAGAGGAGGTGTAGGACAAAAAGCATCTACAACCCGAAATGAAGACTTCCTAGAACATCTTTTTGTTGGTACCAACCATCAATATATGCTGTTCTTTACCCAAAAAGGAAAATGCTTCTGGATGCGTGTTTACGAAATACCAGAAGGCAGCAAAACCTCAAAAGGTAGAGCCATTCAAAACCTTATAAATATTGAACAAGACGATAAGGTTAAAGCTTTTATCTGTACTCAAGATTTAAAGGATGAAGATTATATCAATAATCACTATGTAATTATGGCCACTAAACAAGGACAGGTTAAAAAGACCTCATTAGAACAGTATTCTCGTCCTAGAATTAATGGTATTAACGCGATTACAATTAAAGAGGATGATATTTTGTTGGAGGCAAGATTAACTACAGGTAATAGCCAAGTGATGTTAGCTCTTAAGTCTGGTAAAGCAATAAGATTTGAAGAAAGTAAAACCAGACCGATGGGTAGAAATGCTTCAGGAGTTAGGGGAATTAGATTAGCCAATGACAAGGATGAAGTGATAGGAATGGTAATTGTTGAAAACCCACAAGAAGAAACCGTTTTGGTGGTTTCAGAAAATGGTTACGGTAAGCGTACTTTTATAGATGATCCTGAAGATGGAGAACCCGTATACAGAATTACCAATCGTGGAGGTAAAGGCGTTAAAACTATTTCGATTACTGAAAAAACTGGTAATTTGGTAGCGATTAAAACAGTTTCAGATGATGATGATTTAATGATTATTAATAAATCTGGTATTGCTATTAGGCTAGAAGTTACTAACTTGCGTACAATGGGAAGAGCTACCCAAGGGGTAAAACTTATTAATCTTAAAAATAATGATTCTATAGCAGCAGTCGCAAAAGTCATGAAGGACGAAGATGAGGAGGAAATTGGTTCTGAATTCTCTGAGTCTCAACCTGAAACAGAAAACGGCACAACTCTTGATAATTCCAAGGATGAAGATAATAATTAACACTAAACATTAAATTAACTAGAAATGAACATTTCAATGAAAAATCACGAATACTTAAGGAATAAAGGCTTTGTGGGTAAAAAACAAATAATCATTGCTTTAGCACTTTTAGTCAGTACATTTTCTTTCTCACAAAAAGACGAAATAAAAGCCGCTGAAAAAGCATTAAAAAATGAAAATTTTGCCGATGCTAAGGCGGCAATAAGTTCAGCTGAAGGGCTTATAGGTTCTGCCGACGATAAAACTAAAGCGAAATTTTACTTTTTAAAGGGTCAAGCTCTTTATGCCAATGGCGTAGGCTCAAATGCCGATATTGAAACTGCAATTAAAAGTCTCGATATGGTAGCAACTGTTGAAGGTGCTGGTGGAAAATATTCTGAAGATGTATCGGAGTTGAAACAAGCTATGTTGTCAAATTTTTTGACGAAAGGTCAAGCTGCTCTTGAATCAAAACAATATGTAAAATCATCTGACAATTTTGAGAACGCATATCGCATGTCAGTTAAGGATACCGCATATCTTTATTATGCAGCCTCCACGGCTGTTTCGGGTCAGGACTATGATAAGGCGCTGGAATACTATGCCGAATTAAAAGATTTAGGATATAACGGCAACGAAATGCTGTTCACAGCTGTTGATGTAGAAACTAACGAGGTTGAAAATTTTGATAGCAAAAGCTTGAGAGATATTTCTATAAAAGCAGGAACCCATATCAAGCCGGAAGACAAAAACAGCGGATCAAAATCTTCCGAAATTGTTAAAAATATTGCCCTTATATATATTAATAAAGGCGACAACGAAAAGGCAGCTGCAGCCATGAAGGATGCCAGAAAAGAAAACCCAGATGATTTGGGTCTATTAATTTCCGAAGCAAATATCATGTTAAAATTGGATAATAAGGACGAATTTAAAAGGTTAATGGAAGAGGCAACAACTAAAGACCCTGACAATGCGGAGTTGCAATATAATTTAGGCGTTATAGCTGCTGAGGGCGGTGATAAAGAAATTGCAATTAAGTATTATAAAAAAGCTATAGAATTAAATCCAAAATATGCCGATGCCCATAATAATATGGCCGTTCTAATTTTAGAGAAAGATCAGGCAATTATCGAAAAGATGAATGCTTTGGGCACTTCATCAGCCGATAATAAAAAATATGATGAATACAAATTACAACGTTTGGAAATATATAAAGAAGCACTTCCTTATTTAGAAACCGCATTTAAAGTAAAGCCTAATATTTTTACAGCAAAAACTTTAATGAATATTTATAGTTCTATTGATGATACGCCTAAATTTAAGGAAATGAAGGCCAAAGTTGAAGCATTGGAAAAGGAAAACTAAATAGTTAACGATATAATTTAAAAAGCTACTTAATTAAGTGGCTTTTTTTATACGATTTTTTTAATGACCCGTAATTTATGGGAATGCTTGTTTTTATCTACATTATAAATTCCTGAATGATCTAACCTATCAATTCTAACTTTTCCATGGGCATGTATAATATAGTTGTCTTTCAAAATAATGCCAACATGCACAATTTGTCCTTCATCATTATCAAAAAAAGCCAAATCTCCTGGTTCGCTTTCTTCTATGAAACTAAGAGAAATTCCCTGTGTTGCCTGTTGCGAGGCATCTCGTAATAACTTATAGCCATTTAATTTGTAAACCATTTGGGTAAAACCTGAACAATCAATACCAAAAGGAGTTTTTCCACCCCAAAGATAAGGTGCATTAAGATAATTAAACGCTGTTTTAATGATTTGCTCCTTTGATTGAATACTTTTTACAAAGTTTCCATCATGTTTATGATTCATTAGTTTTAAACCATTCAATGATGATCCAATGGGAATGGTAAAAAGCTGATCATTTTCATTCTGAATAAACTCAACTAAATCACTTGACAGTTTTAAAGGCTCATTTTTTAAACCATCATAATCATCATGAGAAATTTCTATATATTGTTTATTATCGATCCACCCTTCATATTTATCAAAGTTTAATCGAATTCTACTCCATGATTTTCGTTGTTCCAATACTTTAAAATAGTCACCATATAACAGTTGTGAAACCAATTCACTTTTATCGGTAGGTTCCTGTCTTAAAGGGACTATACTCAAACTACAAATTCCGTATTGCATTAATTTCGTTCAATAATAATTGCTGATGCACCACCACCGCCATTGCAAATTGCGGCAGCACCAATTTTTGCATTGTTCTGTTCAAGTACATTTAACAATGTAATGATGATTCTTGCACCGGAGCATCCAAGTGGATGGCCAAGAGAAACTGCGCCTCCATTAACATTTACATTGCTGTCATTTAAACCTAGAAGTTTCATGTTGGCCAATCCAACAACCGAAAAAGCTTCATTAAATTCAAAATAATCAACATCATTTATAGAAATTCCAGCTTTTTCAAGTGCTTTGGGCAAAGCCTTTGCCGGAGCCGTTGTAAACCATTTAGGTTCCTGAGCAGCGTCAGCATAGCTTTTTATAGTAGCTAGAGGTTTAAAGCCCAATTCTATAGCCTTTTCCTTGCTCATTAAAACCAAAGCCGCAGCTCCATCATTTATGGTGGACGCATTGGCTGCAGTTACCGTACCGTCTTTTGTAAAGGCAGGACGTAAGGATGGTATTTTATCCAGTATAACATTTGTATATTCTTCATCTTTAGAAACAATTAAAGCGTCGCCACGTCGTTGAGGTACTTCTACAGGAACAACTTCGTTATCAAATTTTCCAGATTCCCAAGCGGCTGCGGCACGTTTGTAGGATTGTATAGCATAAGCATCTTGATCTTCTCTGGAAAACTTAAACTCTGTTGCACATGCATCGGCACAAACACCCATAGCATTGTTATCATAAGCATCTACCAGACCATCTTTTTGCATGCCATCTTCAAGCGAAGCAGGGCCAAATTTTGTAGCGGTTCGTGCGTGAAAATAATGTGGGATTAAACTCATGTTCTCCATACCTCCAGCTACAATAATATTGGCATCTCCCAAAGCGATGGCTTGAGCAGCCTGCATTACGGCTTTCATGCCAGAAGCACAAACCTTATTTACCGTAGTACAGGGAACAGTATCTGGGATACCAGCATAAATGGCTGCCTGTCTTGCCGGTGCTTGACCTGTTCCAGCTTGTATAACATTTCCCATTAAAACCTCGTCAACCAATTCTGGCTTTAGGCCTATTTTATTTAAAGCGCCTTTTATCGCTACGGCTCCTAATTTTGGAGCTGGTATAGTTGATAAATTCCCTAAAAAACTACCTATTGGTGTTCTTGCTACAGAAACTATTACAACCTCTTTACTCATCTTCAAAGTGTTTGATTTTAATTGATGCAAAATTAATCAAATTTTAGGAGACTATAGAATGAATTGTTCAATAACAAACCTAATTGTCAATTGCAAAATGTTAAGCGAAATGTGCCAATTAAACATAAATGCCTTAATATTTTAGTATTTTTGATGTCCAGCGAAATAATTTGATGAAACGAGTATGACAAAATTTTTATTAAAAAAGAGAATGATTGTTTACGAGTTACATGTGACCATAATAATCAATAAAGATCGCACATGAAAGACTTTATTAATACCTTATACAGGAATCACTCCTTGTCCTATAAAGTGCTTTTGTTTTTTAGCACAACTTTTTTAATTGTTTATTTATTTCCCAAGAGTGGAAAATTCAAATATAATTTTGACAAAGGAAAACCTTGGCAATCGGAGAACTTATACGCCCCTTTTGATTTTGCTATAAAAAAATCGGCTGAGGAACTTGAAAAAGAACAATTGACCATTTCACAAAACTCCCCAGTTTATTTTGAGATTAATCCAGATGTTAAGGTAAATGTATTTGAAACTTATCAAGAAAAATTCAATGTATCAATTCCAGATTCAATCATAAAAAGAGGTGATAAAATACATGAAATAGGTAAAAGCATTTTAGAACGTATTTACACTTATGGAGTTTTAGATGAAGATTATAGCTATTCTAAGGATAAAATAGTGGTATTGACAGAAAATCAAAGCCAAAAAGCATCGGTTTTGTTTTCAGACTTTACGAGTTTAAATGGTTTTAGGTCAATCACCGAACTGGAATTACAAAAATATGGACTTTCAAAATATGGACAAAATTTGATATCCTTGTTTTTTGACATCATAAAACCAAATGTAACCCTCAATAAATCATTTACAGAAAATGCACTTCAAGAGGAATTGAATAACATATCACAATCCAGAGGAAGCATAGAACGCGGCACTCTTATTATATCAAAAGGTGAGATTGTTGACAGTGCTAAATTTGATGTTTTAAGGTCGCTACAATCTGAATACGAATCCCAAGTTTGGAGTAAGTCAAGTTATTATTGGATCATTTTTGCTTATACATTATTGGTGGCGTTGACCTTATTGATGTTGCTTTTGTTTTTAAGAAAGTATCGGATAGAAGTGTTTCTTAATAATACGATGGTAACCTTCATATTTTTCAATATTTTATTAATGATTTTGTTGACAACGCTAGTCATTAATTACAATTCAAAATATGTGTATGTCGTACCATTATGTGTGTTGCCATTGGTTTTTAAAGCATTTTTTGATGCGAGATTAGGCCTTTTTGCCCATGTCTTGACGGTATTGCTATTAGGGTTTATCGTGCCAAATAGCTATGAATACATGTTTTTGCAAATCATTGCTGGTATTGTTACTATATTAACGGTGTCTGAATTGTACAAGCGAGCAAATTTGTTTATTTCAGTTGGACAGATTACATTAATTTACATTATTTCATACTTTGCTTTTTTTGTTATCCACGAAGGAAGTATCCTGGATTTAAATTTTGAAACCTTTGGTTTGTTTGTGCTTTGTGGTCTTGCAACGCTTTTTGTTCAGCCATTGATTTATATTTATGAAAAATTGTTTGGTTTGGTTTCTGATGTTTCACTTTTGGAACTTTCCGATACCAATACTAAACTTTTAAAGGAACTTTCAAATAAGGCTCCTGGTACATTCCACCATTCGTTAAATGTTGCCAATTTAGCTGAAGCCTCGGCCAATGAAATTGGAGCTAACGCCATGTTAGTTAGGGTAGGAGCGTTGTATCACGACATTGGAAAAATGAAAAACCCAACTTATCTTACTGAAAACCAGTCCACGGGTATCAATCCTCATGATGAACTCTCTTCAAAAGAGAGTTCAAAAATCATTATAGATCATGTTATTGATGGTATTGAAATTGCCAAAAAAAATAACTTACCCGATAGGGTCATAGATTTTATACGTACACACCATGGCACCAGTTTGGTATATTATTTTTATGCCCGCGAAATTAAGATTGGAGAAGAAATAGATAAAGAGATCTTTAGGTACCCAGGACCTAAACCATTTAGCAAGGAAACCGCAATTTTAATGATGTGTGATAGTGTTGAAGCAGCATCGAAAAGTTTAAAAGAACCTTCTACATCTAAAATCGACAAATTTGTAGAGACTATAATTGATAAACAAATGGATAATGGGCAGTTTTTAAATGCCAATATTACATTTAAGGAAATCGAATCTATCAAGAAAGTAATTAAAAATAAGTTGGCCAATATTTTTCATTTAAGGATTGAATATCCAGAATAAAATAATAGAACAAAAACTTTTAAAAATAGTTGCGTTCTTTATAATGAAAAGTTACATTTGCATCCGCTTTTAAGCAAAAGTTCATTTCATAAAATAGGAGAGGTGCCAGAGTGGTAATGGAGCAGATTGCTAATCTGTCAACGCGTAAGTGTTGCCAGGGTTCGAATCCCTGTCTCTCCGCAAATTTTGATAACCTATTCGGGGTGTAGCGTAGCCCGGTTATCGCGCCTGCTTTGGGAGCAGGAGGTCGCAGGTTCGAATCCTGCCACCCCGACAAAATTAAGCGTGGAGCTTTTGTAGAAAGTTTACTTTCTTAAAAAAGCGATAAGGTTTATTTAATAATTAAAGCAACGCTTTGATTTGCAACAAGCCTTTTCAGGATCTATTTTTAATCCTTGAATGGTCGCGTAGCTCAGCTGGATAGAGCATCTGCCTTCTAAGCAGACGGTCACAGGTTCGAATCCTGTCGCGATCACGAATAAATAAAAAACCCTAGGTTAAATCAAGCTTGCTTGAATTTATAAGTCTAGGTTTTTTATTTTCAAAGCGGAGCTTTAAATTTTCAATCTTGCCGAAGCCACAACATTTTGTTCGGCATAACTGCCTTCAATATATTTTAAATGACCAACAATTGCAATCATCGCTGCATTATCAGTAGTATATTCAAACTTTGGAATGTAAGTAGTCCAGCCAAATTTGATTTCACCATCTTTCAACGCGTTTCTGATTCCCGAATTTGCAGCAACACCACCACCAATGGCAATATGCTTGATGCCTGTTTGCTTACTGGCAAGTTTTATCTTATCCATTAAAATCCCAATAATGGTATATTGAATTGAGGCACAAATATCATTTAAACGTTCTTCAATAAAGTTTGGATTAGCTTTGGTTTCCTTTTGTATAAAGTATAAAATAGCTGTTTTTAAACCGGAAAAACTAAAGTTTAATCCTTCAACTTTAGGCTTTGTAAATTTAAAAGCTTTCGGATTTCCTAATTTAGCCCGTTTATCAATTTCAGGTCCAGCGGGATAACCAAGCCCAAGAAGTTTGCCGCTTTTATCAAAAGCTTCACCTACGGCATCATCAATGGTTTCTCCTATGACTTCCATATCAAAATAATCGATTACCTTCACTATTTGTGTATGACCACCGGAAATGGTCATGGCCAAAAAAGGAAAAGGTGGTTTGCTAAATCCTTCTTCTTCTATAAAATGGGCTAAAATATGAGCCTGCATGTGATTGACGTCTATTAATGGAATATTTAACCCATAAGACAATGATTTTGCAAAAGAAGTACCTACAAGGAGTGACCCCATTAGTCCAGGTCCCCTTGTAAATGCAATAGCATTAAGTTTGGATTTGTCAATATTTGCCATTTTAAGAGCCTGATGTACTACCGGAACTATATTTTGCTGATGGGCTCTAGATGCCAATTCAGGCACAACGCCGCCGTATTGAGCATGAATGCCTTGGCTGGCTACAACATTGCTCAAAACTTTTCCGTTGCACATAATAGCAGCAGCAGTATCATCGCAGGAAGATTCAATTGCAAGGAGGTAAATATTTTGTGGAGCCATTAGTAAATATTAGGCACAATAATTGTTAATTTTGGCTTCAAAGTTATAACTTTAAAAACGTATCAGAAAATTTTTAAAAATACTATCAAAAATCATAGCAGTTCTTTTGCTATTGTTCATCATATTGGTGCTGATACTCTCTATTCCTGCAGTCCAAACAAATTTAGGCAAAAAAGCTACAAAACGTATTAATCAGGATTTTGGCACCAACATTAACATTGGTAAGGTAGGGCTGCAGTTTAATGGTGATGTTGAGCTCAAAAACATTTTTATTGAGGACTATAAAAAAGACACCTTAATTAGTATCAAAGAACTCAATACCTCTATTCTAAGTTTTAGAAACTTATACAATGGAAAATTGGTGTTTGGGGATATCGATGTCATGGATTTAAGGTTTAATGTTAAAACATATAAGGGAGAAGATCAAACCAATTTAGATGTTTTTGTAGCCAAATTTGATGAAGACAATCCTAAAAATAATGACAGCGGTTTTTTGTTGTCATCAAGTGACGTATCCATATATGACAGTAAGTTTAAACTTATTGACGAAAATAGAGAGACCCAAAAGGTCTTGGAATTTAATGACCTAAACATCAATGCCACCAATTTTTTGATTAGAGGGCCAGATGTTAGCGCGCGGATTAATACTTTGGCTTTTAAGGACAGTCGTGGGTTATCAATAAAAAATTTGATAACTAATTTTGAATACACACGGGAACATATGAGTTTTAATAATTTAAGTATTAATACTCCTTATTCAAGTTTAAACGGAACTGTAAGGTTTGATTTTAACCGCGAAGATTTAAAAGAATTCGAAGATAAAGTTCAGGTGACGGCAAAGTTTGAAAAATCGAATATTTTTTTGAACGAACTCAATACATTCTATAATGAATTTGGCAATAATGAGAGGGCTGAGTTAACTGTAGACCTGTCAGGGACATTAAACAATTTAAATGCTAGTAATCTTAATTTAACATCAAGTTCCAGAACAATAATAAATGGAGACCTTATTTTTAAAAACCTTTTTAATAAGAAAGCAGGAAACTTTTCTATGGACGGTAAGTTTAATAATTTATCTTCTAATTATTACGATTTAAAAGCGCTTTTGCCAAATATTTTGGGAGAATCCATTCCTTCAGTTTTTTCTAAACTTGGCAACTTCACTATTAGCGGTACTTCCTATATTACCGCCACTACTATTGATGCCGATTTGGAAATGTATACTGAACTTGGGCAAGTAGTTTCTAAGTTAAAAATGACACATGTAAATGAAGTTGATAATGCCGACTATATTGGTAATGTTGTATTTACTGAATTTGATTTAGGGAAACTCATTAATGATCCAAACGTAAAAACCACCTCATTCAATCTAGATGTAGATGGCAAGGGTTTTACTTTGGACAATTTAAGCACAAATATAAAAGGACAAGTTTTTACTATTAATTATAACAATTATAGCTACAAAAATTTAGATGTGTCAGGCACATTGGGAAATAAAATATTTAATGGATTGCTTATTTCAAATGATGAAAATTTCAAATTCAAATTCGAGGGTTTGGCAGATATGTCCAAAGACGTTAAAGCTCTTGACTTTACAGCAATTGTTGAATATGCCAACCTAAAGGAACTCAATTTTGTAAAAAACGATAGCATTTCCGTTTTTAAAGGAATAGTTACCACTTCTATGAAGGGCTCTGGTGCGGATGATGCATTTGGGGAGCTCAATTTTAAAAATACAACCTATATAAATCAAAATGATGAATACTATTTTGAGGATTTCTCTATCAAATCAATATTTGAGAACAATCAAAGGGTTATCGAAATTAATTCTCCAGATATCATTGAGGGAAAAGTTAGCGGTAATTTTAAGTTTAGGGATATTGGTAAGTTAGTTGAAAATTCGGTCGGAAGTATTTATACCAATTATGTCCCAAATAAGATTGAAACAGACCAATATATGGATTTCAATTTTAAAATTTATAATAAAATTGTAGAGGTTTTTTACCCTGAACTAGAATTGGGCTCAAATACTTTTGTCAGAGGCCGAATTGAAAGCGATGAAAAAGGATTCAAATTAACCTTTAAATCACCCCAAATTAAGCTCTTCAATTATTTTGCAAATGACATATCAATCAATATAGACAACTCTAACCCATTGTTCAATACCTATATAGAAATAGATAGTTTGAACACAAAATATTATAATGTTTCAAAATTCAGTCTTATTAATGTAACACAAAGGGACACCTTGTTTATCAAATCCGAATTTAAAGGTGGAAACCAGAATAAAGATGACTTCAATTTAAGCATGTTTTATACTATTAATAAAGATAACAAATCGGTGATTGGATTCCGTAAATCGGAAATTACTTTTAAAGAAAATAAATGGACAATTAATGAACTTCAAAATAAGTTGAACAAAGTTGTCTTTGATAGAACCTTTAAAGATTTTGATTTCAGTAGTATTGTCATGAACAATGATGACGAAGAAATTGAACTGTCGGGAATCATGCGAGATTCAACTTATAAGAAAATCGAATTAGACTTTAAAGATGTCAATTTATACAAAATCACACCCAGAATCGATAGTTTATCATTAGCTGGTAAAGTTAATGGCAGGTTAGATATTTTACAGGAGAATGGTGTGTATTTACCAACATCAAATGTAGTTATCCGTAATTTGAAGGTGAACGATTACGAACTTGGAAATCTTCAAGCAAATATTGTTGGCAATAAATCATTGACCAATTATAAAGTTGATGTTTTATTGCAAAATGATAATTTAAAATCGCTTGTAGCCAAAGGCAATGTTGATATAGGTCCTGAAAACCCTAGTATAGATTTAAAAATCGAATTTGAAGAATTTTTGCTTAACCCACTCAATCCGTTTGGGCAAGGTGTAATCACAAACATTAGGGGTTTGGCAACCGGAATTGTTATAGTAAACGGAAGTTTAAAACAGCCACAATTTAATGGGAAATTATACCTTGATAATGCTGGACTTTCTATTCCATATCTCAATGTGGACTATAGCTTCGATTTTGACTCTGAAGTAGAATTGGAACAGCAAAAGTTTATTTTTAAGGATGTTGAAATCACCGATTCCAAATACTTTTCAAAAGCGATATTAAATGGATTTATAGGACATAAAAATTTCTCCGATTGGAAGCTCGGTTTAGATATAGAAACAAATAGGTTATTGGTTTTAAACACCAAGGACAACGAAGAAGCACTTTATTATGGTACAGCTTTTATGAATGGTACCGCAACTATAAATGGTCCAACAGACGAATTGTTGATTTCGGTTGATGGAAGTACTGCTCAAGGTACCGTTTTTAAAATTCCTTTAAATGATTTTGAATCCTATGGCGACAACTCATACATACATTTTTTAAGTCCTGAAGAAAAACAAGCAAGATTGCGTGGGGAAAGTATACTCAATACAGACGTTAAGGGCCTGGAATTGAATTTTGATCTGATCATTAACCCTTATGCAGACATTGAAATAGTTATTGACAGGAATTCTGGAAGTACCATACAAGGATCTGGAAACGGAAATTTATTGTTTGAAATCAATACCAATGGCAAGTTTAGGATGTTTGGAGACTTTGCGGTTACCAAAGGAACATATAATTTTGTTTATGGTGGTTTGATACAAAAAGAACTATCAGTAGAGCCAGGTGGAAGCTTAAGGTGGGAAGGTGATCCATTAAAGGCCCAAATAGATTTGAAGGCAATTTATGAAACACAAGCCAATCCATCAGTCCTGTTAGACAACCCAATAAATAAAAGTATTCCAATAAATGTGGAAATTAATTTAACTGGAGAGTTGGAACAGCCAGAGCCCGATTTTACGTTCAGGTTCCCTAATTTAAGTTCAACAATTAGGTCAGAGTTGGACTATCGCTTGGAAACGAAAGAGAGTCGAGAAAATCAAGCCCTTTATTTGTTGGCGACGGGTTCATTTGCGAGTGAGATCAGTTTAGGTCAGCAAGCTTATGGTACCATTGCCGATCGAGTAAATAGTCTGTTCAACAGTCTTATTGCTTCAGATAATGGTAAAGTCCAATTTGGATTCAACTACGAAGCTGGTGAGCAAACACCAGACTATCAAACAGATGATAGGCTAGGGTTAACCTTAAGCACCAAAATTAGTGATAGAGTGTTGTTTAATGGTAAGGTTGGGGTTCCTATTGGGGGAGTCAATGAAACCGTTATTGCAGGTGATGCGGAAATTGCTATACTTTTAAATGAAGATGGAACATTGACCGCAAAATTTTTTAATAGAGAAAACAACATAAGAAATTTTGGTGAAGAAATTGGTTACACTCAAGGCGCTGGTATATCTTATAATGTAGAATTTGATACGTTCAAGGAGTTTTTGGACATTATTTTTTCTGGAAAGAACAAAAAGAAAAAAAATGCCACATCAGCAGATGCCATCAACAAAACAGCCAAAGAAGAAAACTTCCCAGAATACATCAATATAAAGTCAAAAAATAATAAAAAGGAGCAATAATCTCTACAGATTTCTCTGAAATTTAACTTATTTGTTAACGAAAACGATTGAGTTTTTGTTAGCATGTAAATTATTCTCAAATACTATTCTAATTCTAGTTTTAGTTTATTAGTTTTACCTTTTGAAATTAAAATTATATGTCAAAATCAATAGAAAAAATAGGTGTAATGACCTCTGGGGGAGATGCTCCTGGCATGAACGCGGCAATACGCTCTGTTGTTAGAACCTGTGCTTATTATAATGTAAATTGTGTAGGGATATATCGAGGTTATGAAGGCATGATTGAAGGTGATTTCAAGGATATGAACGCAAGGAGTGTTAAGGATATTGTAAATAAAGGAGGAACCATATTAAAGTCGGCTAGATCAAAAGAATTTAGAACTCCTGAAGGTCGAAAAAAAGCATTTGAAAAATTACAGGATGCCAATGTGGATGGGCTTGTGGTCATTGGCGGAGATGGTACTTTTACAGGTGGAATGATTTTTAATCAAGAATACAACTTTCCTGTAATGGGAATCCCAGGAACTATAGATAACGATATTTTTGGGACTTCTCATACCTTAGGTTATGATACTGCTCTCAATACTGTTGTGGAAGTTATTGATAAAATTAGAGATACGGCAAGTTCTCATAACCGACTTTTTTTTGTTGAGGTTATGGGTCGTGACGCGGGACACATAGCATTAAATGCAGGAGTAGGTGCTGGAGCAGAAGCGGTATTAATACCAGAGGAAGATTTAGGCCTTGAAAGACTTTTGGAATCCTTAAGGCGAAGCAAACGGTCTGGAAAATCATCTAGTATAGTTGTAGTAGCCGAAGGCGATAAAATTGGGAAAAATGTTTTCGAACTTAAAGATTATGTAGAGGCGAACATGACCGAATATGAAGTTAGGGTTTCCGTTTTGGGACATATGCAACGTGGTGGCGCGCCTTCTTGTTTTGACCGTGTTTTGGCAAGTAGGATGGGTGTTAAAGCGGTAGAAGGCTTGATTGAAGGCAATTCGAATTTTATGGTAGGATTATTAAACGATAAAATAGCATTAACCCCTTTTGATCAAGCAATTAAAGGGCAATCAAAAATAGATAGAGAATTATTGCGTGTATCAGAAATTATGAGCACATAACTTTAAATTAATTATTATGACAAAATTAAAATTAGGAATAAACGGATTTGGTAGAATTGGCAGAATTGCTTTTAGAGCAACAGTGAACAGACCAGATGTAGAAGTGGTAGCCATTAACGACCTTTTAGATGTGGAACATCTTGCATATCTATTAGAATACGATTCAGTTCATGGTAGATTTGACGGAACAATTGAAGTCAAGGACGGTCATCTTATTGTAAATGGTAAAAAAGTAAGAATTACGGCTGAAAGAGATCCCAAAAACTTAAAATGGGACGAGGCAGGAGTTGATATTGTTGCAGAATGCACTGGTATTTTTACAACGCTTGAAACAGCAGACTACCACATTCAAGCAGGTGCCAAGAAAGTTGTGATTTCTGCGCCAAGTGCAAACGCTCCAATGTTTGTAATGGGTGTTAACGACCATAAATTAAAATCTAGCGACACTATTGTTTCAAATGCATCTTGTACAACCAACTGCTTGGCACCATTGGCTAAAGTGATAGAAGACAATTTTGGTTTGGAAGAAGCATTGATGACAACAGTTCATGCTACAACAGCAACTCAAATGACGGTTGATGGACCTTCAAAAAAAGATTGGAGAGGAGG
>JBBKXS010000295.1:0-16160 GCA_037969605.1 Flavobacteriaceae bacterium | reverse complement strand
GGATCAAAATTGAGTTCCCATGAAAAAATATAACCATTATCTTCTTGAAAATTATCTGTAATTCTAATGGTCCAAATACCGTTTAAAGGCGAACCTACCAAACCTGTCAATGGATTAAGGGATCTATAATTTCCTTCAGGAACATAAGAATCGAAATACGTACTAGGTCCATCGCCGAACACAAAAACACCTCCTGTGAGTACCCCATTTTCTAAAGTAGGAAATGCATTCCCAGGAATAAAACAATACTGACCACCTACACCTTGTGTTGTATTACTACTTTGGGTATCAAGAGCTCCAGCTGCCCATGGTGTTCCTAAATTAGCTGAAGCAGCAACTTGACTAATTGTGGAATTGTGCAAAATGACGTTTTGACCATTTGGTGAAATTATTTCAATGGTTAAATCCCCTAAAAATGAATGTTCCATATTTAAACAAATACTCTGCAACTGATTAATATCCGTCAAAGTTTGGGATGTAGGATAACATTCAACAGTAAGGCTAGTTTCATAAGATACTCCTGTACCATCTGGCAAAAACGTAGTCCCTCCTACTGGTGGTGTGCAATCTTTAACGAAAGTCACAGGAGTGACAACCCCTTCAATGGTTGTTGTGCCACCAAAACAAATCATGGTATCCGTGGCTTCTGTACCTGTAAAATCGGGCTCATTCCCAACCTGTATGACTTGATTGATTAAATTCGTGTTGGGACATCCCAAAGGATCTATGGTGGTATTGGTATCCCTGATATTTAAATTTGCAATATAAACTCCTGGAATTGGATAAGAAAATGTTGCATTTTGTCCTGGTATTATTCTACCGTCTCCCAAATCCCATTCATAAGTTGCACCTGTACCGTCATCAGAAAAATTACCGCTGCCCACTAAAGTGATGTCTTCGTTAGGACAAACACGAATATAACCATCCACATTGGGTGCTGGAGAAGCAGAATCTAATTGTGCTGAAATAGATTGACAAGGAGCAAAACATAGAATATTTGCCACCCAACCTGTGGCAGCCACAGTAGCATCAGACGAAAACTGAATAGTCAAGCACCCAGAAATGTTAGAAGATGTTGCTCTAATGATACCTGGAATATTTGTCCCATGAAAAAAACCAATTATTGGCGCAGAACTTGTGTCCCCATCAAAAACGGTCATAATATCTGTACTTGGTTCTGTATTAAAAGCTGTAAAAATTAACTGTAAATGTTGACCTGGAGTGTCAGGACATATCGTTACATCAAAAATCTCATTAATACCATAATCACCAGCCGCTCCACCAGAATCATAAAATCTACCTGAGCAATTATTAAAAGTTCCATTTTGCATGATCACATCTTGTGAAATAGCAAAAGAACTGAACATTAAAAAAAATATCACTAATACTTTATTCATGGCCAATTGTTTGAACTAATTGATACTTTGATTTAGGGGACTTCCAGACAAAATCAATACATCAAAAAAATAATAATTGAAATAATTTTATCTTCATTATTTTAAAATTAATCTTAAGGTCGTGAAATTTAAGAAAATTTAAATAAATATGTTGTTAATAATCAATTGAACTGACTACATAATCCAATAACGTTTTAAATTAATATTTAGCATATGATTTTTTTAATTGCTTATCTTTGCAATCGGTTTAATAAACTACCTATCTTGTAATTAATTAAATGATTTTTCCTGATGATTATCGGGATTAGTGAAATAAATATGAAAATAGAAAAACACATCAAGGATTTTGAAACTTTAGGGGATGACCATATTGGCACTTCATCTGAAACTCCAATGCGCATGGATGCCTTTAAGCTTACCAGTGAAGAGAAAATTGATATTATTAAAGATGATGTCCGTCATATTATGGAAACTTTGGGATTGGACCTTACTGATGACAGCCTAAATGGAACGCCATTGAGAGTGGCAAAAATGTTTGTAAAGGAACTATTTGGAGGCCTAAATCCAGATAAAAAACCTAATGCTTCCACCTTTCAAAATAAATATAAATATGGTGAAATGTTGGTTGAAAAAAACATTAATGTCTATTCTACCTGCGAACACCATTTACTTCCAATTGTAGGCAAAGCACATGTAGCCTATATTTCCAACGGAACTGTTGTAGGGCTTTCCAAAATGAACAGAATTGTGGACTATTTTGCAAAGCGTCCTCAAGTTCAGGAACGATTAACCATTCAAATTGTGAAAGAACTTCAAAAGGTTTTGAACACTCAAGATGTTGCCTGCGTCATTGATGCTAAACATTTGTGCGTCAACTCAAGAGGGATAAGAGATGTAGATTGTAGCACGGTAACTTCAGAATTTGGTGGAAAATTTAAAGAAAAAGAAACACGTAGAGAATTCCTGGATTATATCAATTTAAACACCTCTTTTTAAGTAATTTGTTGGTCGGAAGTTGTTTAGCTGTCTTCTTAAACACATTTATATGTATACTTATTCTTTTGAAAAATTAGACGTTTGGAAAGAGGCCATCCAATTAGGCGTGAAAATCTATAAAATCACCAATTCCTACCCAGACGGAGAAAAGTTCGGATTAATTTCTCAAATGAGAAGGAGCTCTATTTCAATATCCTCAAATATTGCCGAAGGAACCGCTAGAACCTCAAATAAAGATAAAGCTCATTTTATGAATATAGCATATGGTTCATCATTAGAGTTGTTAAATCAAAGTATTATTTCAAAAGAATTGGAATATCTTTCAGAAGAAAACTATAAAAATATTAGATTAGCGGTTGAATCTATTACAAATAAAATAAATGCATTGCGAAATCACTTCTCAAATTCTTAACATCTCAACAACTTAACACCTAACAGCTAACACTAATGCCATTATTTCAAAAGCAAAAAATTAAAGTTTATAATACATTAAGTGGAGAAAAAGAACCGTTCGTACCTATAAACGATGGCCATGTTGGTATGTATGTTTGCGGGCCTACGGTTTACAGCAATGTGCATTTGGGCAATGTAAGAACATTTATGTCCTTTGATATGGTGTTTCGTTACTTGAAACATTTAGGATATAAAGTTCGTTTCGTTAGAAATATTACAGATGCAGGCCATTTGGAAAACGATGCGGATGCCGGTGAAGACCGAATCGCCAAAAAAGCACGTTTAGAGCAAATTGAACCCATGGAAGTCGTGCAACGATACACCGTAGACTTTCATAACATTCTTAATAAATTCAATTTTTTACCACCAAGCATTGAGCCAACTGCTACTGGACATATTATTGAGCAGATTGAAATCATTAAAGCCATATTAAAAAAAGGATTTGCTTATGAGATCAATGGATCCGTTTATTTTGATGTTTTAAAATACAACGATACCAAGCAATATGGCATTTTAAGTAAACGTAATGTTGAAGATTTAATCCATAACACTCGCGAACTCGATGGGCAAAGTGATAAGAAAAATCCACAAGATTTTGCACTTTGGAAAAAAGCTGAACCACAACATATTATGCGCTGGCCCTCTCCTTGGAGCGATGGTTTCCCAGGTTGGCATTTGGAATGTACCGCAATGAGCACTAAATATTTAGGCGAACATTTTGACATCCATGGTGGAGGAATGGACTTAAAATTTCCACATCACGAATGTGAAATTGCACAGAGCGAAGCTTGTAATAACCAAGCTCCCGTAAACTACTGGATGCACGCCAATATGTTGATCATGAATGGCAAAAAGATGGCAAAATCAACTGGTAATTATATTTTACCGAATGAAATATTTTCAGGGGACAACGCACATATCACAAAAGCCTATGCACCTAGTGTAGCGCGATTTTTTATGCTTCAGGCTCATTACCGAAGCATTCTAGATTTTACGAATAATGGCCTGTTGGCAAGTGAAAAAGGATTTTATAGGCTCGTGGATGCCATCAATATTCTTGATGACTTAAAAGCATCGGAAAATTCTACTCTGAATATTGAAGATTGGAAACAACAATGTTATGATGCCATGAACGATGATTTCAACACCCCAATTTTGATTGCGAATCTTTTTGAAGGTGTCAAATACATCAATCAAATTAAAGAGGGTAATGAAACCTTGTCCCATAATGATTTGGAAACCTTCAAGGCTACGATCAATGTATTTGTTTTTGATGTTCTTGGGTTGGTCAATGTTACAAAAGCCGAATCCAACACCGAGAAACTTTCAGGCGCAGTAGAACTTTTAATCCAGTTAAGGCATCAGGCAAGAGCCAATAAGGATTTTGCGATGTCCGATAAAATTCGTGATGAGCTGGCCGAAGTAGGCATCCAGTTACAAGACGGTAAAGAAGGAACCACCTTTACGACCAGCTAAACATGAAAAAAATTCTAGTATATCCCTTTTTATTGCTCATAAAAGTCTATCAAACTTTAATTTCCCCATTAACTCCTTCGACCTGCAGATTTCAGCCCACCTGCTCCCATTATACTAAGGAAGCTTTGGAAAAACATGGCCTACTTAAAGGTGGAATGTTGGCCATAAAACGTATATTTAGTTGTCATCCTTGGGGACGTTCTGGTTATGATCCTGTTCCCGATAAAAAGGATTAATTAACATATCTATATCATTTTGTCTTTTTCAAAATAGTATATTTACAGCACAAAATTAAGGTTATGCAGTTTTTAAAATTCGTTTGGAACCCTTCAAAAGGCATTGATGTTTTTGGACTTTTTACGTTGCACTATTACAGTATGATGTGGATTGTGGCATTTATTCTTGGTTTTTATATCATGAAGCGTGTCTATAAGCGCGAAAACCAAAGTAATGAAGCCTTGGACTCCTTATTTATGTATGCCGTGATTGGTATCATGTTGGGAGCACGATTAGGTCATGTTATTTTTTATCAATCGGAACTTATCACCGAAGATTTTTTTAGTATTTTCCTTCCTTTTAGCTTTAAAGGGGGTATTCGTTTTACTGGATTCCAAGGATTGGCCAGTCATGGTGCGGCCATAGCCATGATCATTGCCATGTATATTTACAACAAAAAAGTATTGCATAAAACGGTACTCTGGATTTTGGATCGGGTTGTACTTCCTGTAGCAATGGGAGCTGTATTTATAAGAATTGGAAATTTTATAAATTCCGAAATTATTGGTAAACCTACCGGAAGTGATTTTGGAGTTGTTTTTAAACAATTAGGGGAAGATTTTCCTCGGCATCCTGCACAACTTTATGAGTCGTTCAGTTATATCTTTGTGTTTCTGATTCTTTGGTATTTTTATTGGAAAACCAAAAAGAGCGAGCAGCAGGGATTTTTGTTTGGTCTGTTTTTGGTACTACTTTGGTCCATTCGCTTCTTTGTGGAATTTGTAAAAGAACCTCAAGGCGATGAATATATCGCTTGGTTTGGATTGGATACTGGCCAGTGGTTGAGTATTCCTTTTATTTTGATTGGGATATATTTTATGTTCGTTTATAAACCAAAGACAAAATTGACTTAATGTTTCTGAAACAATTAAAAATTGCTGTTGTGGTAGCAATAGTATGCTTTCAGACCTATTCATGCAAAGAAGAAAAGAAACATTCCAAGGTCACACCTGTTGAAATTAAGTTCAAACAAGAAGGCGAACTTACACTTTTAAAAGCTTCAAACGATTCAGTCATTAAAACTTTGACTATTGAAATTGCCGATGATGAATATCAAACAGAAACGGGATTAATGTATCGCAAAAGAATGGAAGACACTCAAGGCATGTTGTTTATTTTTCAAGATTCCCAATATCGAAATTTCTATATGAGAAATACAGAAATCCCATTGGACATTATTTATATTAATCAAAACAAAGCTATTATAAGCATTCAAAAAAACGCAAAACCATTTGATGAAACCTCTTTGCCATCTGAAGCACCAGCAAAATATGTTTTGGAAATCAATGGTGGTCTTTCAACCCAATGGCATTTGGAAAAAGGAGATAAAATCGAATTCTCAAAAAATTGATTAGGGTTTAAAAACGTAGATACTTTCCTCCTGTAAATCCTCATTTTTTATAGTGGCAACTTTTTCAAATCCATTTCTGCTATAAAATTTATGAAGATACTCATCCTCAATAGTCAACCAAAACCCTTTATTTGGGAAGAGTTTCTTTATATTATCTAACCATAAAGAACCGAGGTTTTTGTTTCGCTTGGTTTCATCGACATAAATAAAGCCTAAATAAAGATAGCCTTTTTCAAACCATTGGTTGGCTTCTTTTTCGTAGTACATCATGTCTGGAGGACATTTTGAAAACACCAATCCGCCAACAGCAATTGCATCCTGTTCCGTTAAAACATAGAGTTGGGTTGAAGCCTTTAAATCTTCCCAAAATGGCACAATGGTACCTTGCCAATCCTTTGGCAACATGCTGAAAAACAAATGGGCTTTGGCGGTATAATTTTTAAGTTCCATGATTATAGCAATCCCCAAGACCAAAGTTTATCTGAATCCTCAAACCAACGGTCACCAATATCGGTTCGGTAATAGCCATTGTTGATGATAATATTTTGAATGCGGTTATTCATCATTTTTTGGGCCTCTTTCATTGTGATTCCAGTTCCAGTGACCAATACTGCAATTCCTGTATTTCCTGTGATGAGCCATTCATTATTCACCATTTTTAGGTGCATGGGATGAACCCCTTCTGTGACATTCTTCCTAAAGACCACCACGGCATCTTTTGAAAAGAGCTCGAAGCTTTTTTTGTCATCAAAAGGAAAAGGTGGGACTACAATAAAAGCACCAACCTGAAACCCTTTTTTAACGTTGATCTTAAAATTTTGTCCTGAAGCAATTTTAAATAACAATTCACCAATAGGCTCTGTGATTCCCGCTCTTTGGATGGAGACCTGCGGATACCCAAACCTTGATGTAAATTCCAAAGGATAAATCCCTTTTCCATTGACTATGCAATTAATATCAATATGGCCTACAAATTTATGCTTTGCCAAAGTGTCCCGAAACTTCAATAAAGTGGCTTCAAAAACTGGCGAACGATTTACCCAGAACATACTGCTTCCCATTTCTCCTGTGGAAACTCCAAGTTCTTTGTTGAATAATTTTTTATGTTCAAAGGTGATGTTTAATGGGTATATAAATTCATTGCCATTAAAAAATGCAGCTACCGAAATTTCTACGCCCTTCACTTTCCGTTGCAATTGAAACGTACCAAATTTGTTTCCCCAAGACTGTTCATAAGCTCTTAAAACCCTAATCACATCCAAACCTTCATCATCACTGCCTACAAACAACAATTGTTTGATATCCTGCGTTTCTCCACAAGGTTTTATCACATAAGCATTAGGATTTTTTTCTATATAAGCAATGGCATCCTGAAAACTGAAAAACTCTTGATAGGGAAGCGTCTTGATTTTGTGCCTTTTGAGTTCCGATTGCCCAAAATCTCTGTCAAGTTCAAGATTATCGGTATATTCGGTTCCACCAACAACAAGTTTTCCAGACTGTCTTAAGGCTTCACATTGTTTTCCATAACCTGTGTAATCAAAAACAACAACATCGGCCCAATCGGTGTGAGCTTTCCAATCTCGTACTTTTTTAAGAAATCCATAACCTATTTCTTTAGAAGGTTTATCTTCTATAAATAATTTCACTTCGTTGCCTTCAAGATAGGCAGCATAGGCTATGTCTAAAATTTCTCCCCAACGAGAAACAAATAGAAACTTTTTAGGAGAAGGAATTTGTGTTTTCACACTCAAAAGAAACAAGAGGTTTCATAAAATATTAGAATCAAAATTTACATCAAAATTAGTCAAATAACCTTTAGAAAAATCATTTTTAAAAACTATTTTCAAAATAAGTTCAGACAAAAAAAAAGATTGCCAATTATGGCAATCTTTTGTGTTATCATTGTTATGGTTTCGTTATTTTTTATCAGGTGCGCTATTTTTATCTTTTAGCGTATCATACATGATTGGTGTGGCAATAAATATGGATGAGTAGGTACCTACCACAATGCCCACAATCAATGCAAACAATAAATCACGTAATGAATCGGCTCCAAAAATGAACATTGCAAACAACACCACAAGTGTAGTAAGCGATGTATTTAAGGTCCTACTTAAAGTGCTATTAATTGCTGAATTGATATGTACTCCACCTTTGAATCCTGCCTTTTCAGCAACAACTTCCCTTATACGGTCAAATACAACCACGGTATCATTTAAGGAGTATCCAATAACAGTCAAGATAGCTGCAATAAAGGCTTGATCTATTTCCATGCTGAACGGCATTATTGTATAAGTAAGGGAATACACCCCAAGGACGATAATCACGTCATGGAACACAGCAGCAACGGCTCCTAAGGAGAATTGCCACTTCTTGAATCGCAATAAAATATACAGGAACACCACAACCAACGATCCCAAAACCGCCCAGAAAGATTCTTTCTTGATATCATCCGCAATGGTTGGACTCACTTTATCGGAAGATACTTTGCCCACTTTTTTAATTTCAGCTCCAGAATCATCAGTAAACTGTTTATAGGTAAAACCTTCTGGTAGATAAGTTTTAAGAGATTCATATAACATGAATTGAATCTCTTCGTCAACTTCGGCAGAATTTTCATCAACTTTATATTTTGTTGAAATTTTTAACTGATTAGCACTTCCAATAGTTTTTACCTCAGCGCTGCCAAAAACAGCATCCAAATCTTTGGTTACGGCTTCAGGGCTTATTTCTTTATCAAAACGAACTTGATACGTTCTTCCTCCAACAAAATCAATACCTTCGTCCAGACCTTTGGTAGATAATGAAATAATACTTACCAAAAGTAAAATTCCTGAAATCACATAGGCCACTTTACGCTTAATAATAAAGTTGTAATTAGAATTTCTAAAAAACCCTTTGGTCAATGTCGTAGAAAAATCCAATTTGCTGCCTCGGTTGATATACCAATCTACTAGTAAACGAGTTATGAATATTGCTGTAAACAACGATGTTAATATACCTATCAATAAGGTTGTGGCAAACCCTTTTATTGGTCCTGTACCAAATACAAATAAAATAATGGCTGTTAATCCCGTAGTGATATTGGCGTCCAAAATGGAAGACAAGGCATTGGCAAAACCATCCTGAACTGCTTCTCTTTGACCCTTGCCTTTTGCAATTTCTTCCCTTATACGTTCAAAAATAAGTACGTTGGCATCAACCGACATTCCAATGGTCAATACAATACCTGCAAGTCCAGGAAGCGTCAATACAGCTCCTAAACCTGAAAGAACTCCAAAAATCAATAAAATGTTCAAGAGCAATGCCATGTCTGCAAATATTCCTCCCTTACCATAATAAAGAATCATCCATAGCAACACCAATGTTAATGCAATCAAGAAGGATGTCATACCGCTATCAATGGCTTCTTGACCTAAGGAAGGTCCAATTTCAGAAGCTTGAACAATATCTGCTGAAGCGGGTAATTTTCCCGCTCTTAAAACATTGGCCAAATCGACGGCTTCATTTACTGTAAAAGAGCCCGAAATTTCAGAATTTCCTCCAGAAATCGCTCCAGTACTTACTCCAGGAGCAGAATACACTATGTCATCCAAAACAATGGCAATCTGGCTTTGCTGTGTATAAGCTCTACCTGTCATATCCTCCCAAATTTTGGCCCCTTTACCATTCATTTGCATACTTACGGAAGGCTTTCCTTGGTTATTGTAGGATTGACGCGCATCGGTAATTACCGCACCACTCAATTCTGGTTCATTATCTCTGTTACCAATAAGTGCATATACCTCTACAATCTCAAGTTCAGTTTGGTTATTGAGTTCTGGTATTCCAAAGGCAAATTTTGTATAACGTTGCTCAGCAGGTAAATTTGCTCTCACTTGAGGCATATTTAAATACGAAGCCATTTTATCTTTATCTTCCGCTTTTACTGCAAACAAAGCTGATGGATTACTTTGTGGCACTATCAAATCGAATAAAGGGCCTTGACTTTGTGGTACAATAGAATCATTAGCACTAGTATCGCCCAATAATTTATCAATCTCACTTTGTACAACATCTGTACTATCTGTGCTGACAGCTTCTGCAGTTTGAGCAGTTTCATTTGCAACAATTTCTTTCAAAACTTCATTTGACTTTACAAAAAAGTCTCCTAACTCCTGCCCATTAAGGACATCCCAAAATTCCAGTTGGGCTGTACTCTGTAATAGTTTTTTAATACGCTCTACATCTTTTGCTCCTGGTAATTCTACCAAAATACGTCCGGAATTTCCTAAACGTTGAATATTTGGAGAGGTGACACCAAATTTATCAATACGTTTACGTAACACTTCAAAAGCTGAAACAATAGATTCATCAACTTTTTGCTTAATGATCACTTCTACTTGATCATCAGACATCGAAATGTCTATATCATCTACCAATGTCCTATTTGCAAAAATATCTGGGGAAGCTAGTTTTGTATCGCCTTTTATTTTGTCAAAAGCTCTATAAAACGACTCCAAATAGGTCTCTTGAGCATCTTTTTGGAGTTCAACAGCATCTTCTAAAGCTTTATTGAAAACTGGATCTTTACTGTGGTTTGCTAGACCTTTCAAAATATCCTTTACTGAAATTTCCAGAATAACATTGATACCACCCTTAAGGTCAAGACCTAGGTTCATGGCTTTTTCTTGAACCTCTTTATAGTTAAATTTTGCAATGCCTATATTAAATACTTCTTTATTTGATAAAGAATCTAAATACCTTATCTCTTCCGCATTTTTTAAATCTGGGTCATCAAATCTACTTGCAGCAATGGTTTCAGCATGATCTTCAATTTGATTGGCTTTGAATGTAAATGACAACTGGTAGATACTTACCAATCCAAATAACAGTGCAAAAAGCTTTACTAATCCTTTGTTTTGCATTATCGTATTATTTTGTTCTTTGTATTTTTTTTGAAACGTGCAAATATATGATTTAGGTTAAGAACTGACAATAGATTTTAGATAAAAAGACCTGTCAGGTTTTAAAAACCTAACAGGTCTAAATTCAAAGTCAATTAAAACCCGTTTTTAGCCATCAAATGCTAAATGTTTATTCGTGTTTAAAAATTTTTACAAGAGATTATTTACTTTTCGTACTGCTTCAGCACTTTCAATCATATTTGCTTTTTCGGCGTTGGTCAAATCCATTTCTACAATTCTTTCAATTCCATTTCTGCCCAATATAACTGGAACACCTAAACATATATCCTTCATGCCATATTCGCCATCCAACAATACTGAACAAGGAAACATTTTCTTTTGGTCACATGCAATTGCTTGAACCATGCCACTAACGGCTGCACCTGGTGCATACCAAGCCGAAGTTCCTAATAACTTAGTAAGGGTTGCACCACCAACTTTAGTGTCCTCTTTTACTTGTTCCAGACGTTCTGATGATAAAAATGCCGAAACAGGCACACTGTTTCGTGTTGCCAAACGCGTCAATGGAATCATCCCTGTATCACTGTGCCCACCTATTACCATACCGTCAACATCACTGATTGGAGCGCCTAAAGCTTCAGCCAAACGGTATTTAAAACGAGCAGAATCTAATGCTCCCCCCATACCAATGATTCTATTTTTAGGTAAATTGGTTGATTGGTGTGCCAAATAAGCCATGGTATCCATTGGGTTGCTCACAACAATCAGTATTGTATTTGGTGAGTGCTCAATTAAACTGGAAGATACAGCTTTTACGATACCAGCATTTATACCTATCAGTTCTTCACGCGTCATTCCTGGTTTACGGGGAATACCTGAAGTGATTACGCAAACATCACTATTGGCAGTTTTGGAATAATCATTGGTGATTCCGGTTATTTTGGTGTCAAATCCATTTAAAGATGCGGTCTGCATAAGGTCCATGGCCTTACCTTCGGCAAAACCTTCCTTTATGTCCAATAATACAACTTCGCTTGCAAAATCTTTAATGGCAATGTATTCGGCACAACTTGCACCTACTGCTCCTGCTCCAACTATGGTTATTTTCATTATGATAAATTTTAAATTATGTTGATAAACGAGAGAACAAAATTACAAATTATTATGGTGGAAATAAAAAATGCACTAGATTATATCCAGCGCATTATAAGGTGTTATTTGAAATGTATTTAGAACGAAAAATTAATTCCGAGTGAAGCACTGTCAAATTCTGCCAATGTATAATCTGCATTAACTCCAAAGATGCCAAGTTTTAAATTGGCTCCAACTGTTGCCTTTACTCCCGAAATATCTTGTTTTACAGAAAATGGATCAACAATTTCTTCTGAAAAAATAATACCATTTGATACTCTGTAGGTACCCAATAAATCTGTGGTTGACTTGCCAATAATGTATCCTAACCCTCCATAAAAATTAATTACTTTAAGCTTAGTACCAACAATCAACTGAAGCAAAAGTGTGTTGATCTCAGTTTGAATCTGCTGGTCTTCTCCTTCAACCAATGAAGAATCGGTAAAATCATAACTTCCATCTAAATGAGTATAGGCTACTAAACCCGAAATTGCAACAGGAAAAATTTTATCAGCCGGCAACCAAGTTGTAAAGTCCTGTTGCAGACCAACTCCATACAACCCAACCTTTGTGTCTTTTTCATTGACTTCTGGGAAATAGCGTGCTTTAACTAAAGTTCCCTTAAAAGGTGAAAAACTAGCCTGTAAAAATGCCGTAGGGATTAAATTTAAGTTGGTAGAGCCTATGCCTGTTGGCAGAGTCAATTCTGCTTCTTGGCTACCGAAAATTGGATCGTCATAGGTGACAATTACAGTTATATCAGGATCATTTTGCCCTAAAGCTGTAGCAACAGATTTTGTTGAACTACCATCTTCGAATCTTACATTTTCATAATCAGCAACATTTAAAACAAATGTTTTTTTGTCATCTTTAATAAAAGAAGCATTTCCAATGAGTGAGATTTCAAAACCATAGCGATGTGGGGCTTTGGCATTATTGAACCAACCATTATTAATACCAAACGCCAATCCTTCTGAAGCTGGAGCTATATAATCGGTTGTGAATCTTTTTGCATCTGCGATGCCTGCAGCTAACAAATCATCAATGTTCTCTTGGGCATTGATGAATAAAGTTGATAGCAGTAATGAGGCTAATACTGTATACTTTTTCATAGGTTAAGTAAGTTATTATTTTTTCAAAACTAATAAAATCCTATCCAACAAACGCATTTTGCCCTATATAATTGCCTTTAATCGGTAGGTTTAACAAAAAAAGCAACTACGTTTTATACGTAATTGCTTTACTATTAGTTTTACTTCCCACGTCGTGCGAGAAATATTTTTATACGTCTATATTCGCATAAATGGCGTTTTTTTCAATAAACTCTCTACGTGGTGGAACCTCATCGCCCATCAACATTGAGAAAATACGATCTGCTTCTCCTCCATTATCAATCTGAACCATGCGCATAGTTCTAAATTCTGGATTCATAGTCGTATCCCAAAGTTGTTCAGCATTCATTTCTCCAAGACCTTTATAACGCTGTATTTTTGCTCCATCTCCATATTCAGCCATAATCCCATCGCGCTCTTTATCACTCCATGCATATTGCTTTTTCGCACCCTTTCTTATCAAATACAATGGAGGAGTAGCAATATAAATGTGTCCAGCTTCAATCAATTCTTTCATATATCTGAAGAAAAATGTGAGTATTAAGGTTGAGATATGACTTCCATCAATATCAGCATCACACATGATGACGACTTTATGATACCGTAATTTCGAGAGATTCAACGCTTTACTATCTTCTTCAGTTCCAATAGTTACGCCTAATGCCGTATAAATATTTTTAATCTCTTCATTTTCGAACACTTTATGAACCATTGCTTTTTCTACATTCAAAATTTTTCCCCTCAAAGGTAAAATTGCTTGAAATGCTCTATCACGGCCTTGTTTTGCAGTTCCGCCTGCAGAATCTCCCTCAACTAAAAATACTTCACATTTAGAAGGGTCCTGTTCGGAACAATCACTTAGTTTTCCAGGTAGACCACCCATGCTCATCACCGATTTGCGCTGTACCATTTCACGTGCTTTTTGGGCAGCATGACGCGCCTGTGCAGCAAGAATGACTTTCTGAACAATAATTCTGGCATCGTCAGGATGTTCTTCCAAATAGTCTGTTAGCATCTCAGAAACTGCTTGACTTACCGAAGCAGAGACTTCTCGGTTTCCTAATTTGGTTTTGGTTTGCCCTTCAAACTGTGGTTCTTGAACTTTTACCGAAATAATGGCTGTCAACCCTTCACGGAAATCATCACCTGCAATCTCAAATTTCAATTTATCGGTCATTCCAGAGTTATCAGCATATTTCTTAAGCGTCATGGTTAAACCACGCCTGAATCCTGCTAAATGCGTTCCACCTTCATGAGTATTGATATTGTTGACATAGGAATGTAAATTTTCAGCGTAAGAGGTATTGTAGATCATGGCCACCTCAACAGGAACTCCGTTTTTTTCGCCTTCAAAAGCAATGACATCTCTCATCAATGGCTCTCTATTGCCATCCAAAAACTTGATAAATTCTTTTAAACCTTCTTCAGAATAAAAAGTTTCACCTTCAAATTCATCATTATCTTTTTTATGCCTTCTATCAATTAAATGAAGGGTGATTCCTTTATTTAAAAAGGAAAGTTCACGCAATCTACTCGCCAAAGTATCATAACTGTATTCAATGGTTTGAGTGAAGATGGTTGTGTCCGGGCTAAAAGTTACCATGGTCCCCCTCTTATCAGTATCACCAACAGGTTTTGCAGGATACATTGGTTTACCACGCTCATATTCTTGCTCCCAAATTTTACCATCTCTATAAACTGTGGCTTTTAAATGTGCAGAAAGAGCGTTAACTACTGATACACCTACCCCATGCAATCCTCCGGATACTTTATACGAATCTTTATCAAACTTACCACCGGCACCAATTTTGGTCATAACAACCTCTAATGCTGATACGCCTTCTTTTTTGTGTAAATCTACAGGTATCCCGCGTCCATCATCTTCTGTTGTAACCGAATTATCTTCATTAATAGTAACCGTAATATTATTACAATGACCAGCTAGAGCTTCGTCAATGGAGTTATCGACAACTTCATATACCAAATGGTGCAATCCACGTGTTCCTACATCTCCAATATACATTGATGGGCGCATGCGAACATGCTCCATACCTTCCAATGCTTGTATACTATCTGCTGAATAATTGTGCTTATTAAATTCTTCTTTCATCTGTTTATTTTCATTGTTTTTTATAGGTCAGATGGAATGCCAAAATAATTATTTCACCCCAATAGCTATTGGGAAGTTTGATAAATCAGTTAATGGGCATTTCATCTAAAATTATTTTGATTTGAGCTCATAAAAAAATGCCACCTTAGGCATCATTTATTCGATACTCACAAAGATAAATAACTCCCTCCTGTAATGCTAATTTTATGCCCTTTTAAAGCCATAAGTTATTAACAATTTTATGTAGAAAAACGTGCTTAATAATGTTCTTTTAAGTGATGAAAATTTAGCCGAAATGATAGCTGTAAAAAAAAATTAATTATGCCAATAGTTATATTATATCAACAGGTCATGTCCAAAAATTAATTTGAAGATCATTTAAATTAAAATAGCCCGAATAAATCGGGCTATTTTTTTGACTAATTCAATTAATAAGCATCGGTATGCACTTTTGCTACAGCCCTACCGCTTGGATCATTCATGTTTTTAAAAGCTTCATCCCATTCCAAAGCAATTTTGGTGCTACAAGCAACACTGGGTTCTTGAGGTACACATAACGCTGCTGCATCACTTGGAAAATGTTCTTCAAAAATGGAACGATAATAAAATTCTTCTTTATTTTGAGGCGTCTGAATTGGGAATCTAAAATGGGCATTTTTCATTTGCTCATCTGTGATTTCTTTATTGACCATTAGCTTCAAGGTATCAATCCAACTATAACCCACACCATCACTAAATTGTTCTTTTTGTCTCCAAGCTACACTTGCTGGAAGCATATCTTCACAGGCCTTTCTAACCACCCATTTTTCCATACGCTCTCCATTAATCATTTTATCTTGGGGGTTAATTCTCATAGCAACATCCATAAATTCCTTATCCAAAAAAGGCACACGCCCTTCAATACCCCAAGCAGCCAAACTTTTGTTGGCACGTAGACAATCATACATG
>JBBKXS010000294.1:0-6222 GCA_037969605.1 Flavobacteriaceae bacterium | reverse complement strand
GTTAGCCCTTTTTTATAAGTCAAAACAATATCAAAACCTTCCATATATTATTATATTCCCACCCAATTAATTCTATATCCTTTTGACAATCAATACTATATTGTTAATAACTATTTTTGGATACGTTTTGATATTATAATAAAAAAATTAGTTTTGCAAAATATTATTTACGACAAAACATCTGTAATGGGGTTTTGAACGTAATTATAGAATACAGGGATTAGTTAATAGCACTTAAAATAAAGTAATTAATATCTTACAAAATTAATTATATTTAAGTATTTCATCGATTAAATACTTAAATATCAGATTATTTGTTGTTTTGTTTGTTTCTTTTTTTTAGGTTTATCCCGAATTTAACCTATTTAATTTATGAAAAAAACGCTACTTACCCTAGCATGGATTGGTTTTGCCTTTTGTGCATTCGGACAATCCCCTTTTGGACCTAAACAAAGTATTTCAACAAATACAGGGTCTTTTCCCAGAGTAATTGACTCTGGACACCTAAACAGTGATGCTTATGCAGATATTGTTATTGGCACCGATTTGGGAGGTACCATTGAATGGTATAAAAACAATGGTAATGGAACCTTTACTTTGCAAACACTCGTTACTTCAACCCTACCTAGAGTCAACGGCATAGTTATTGCCGATTTAGACAAGGATTCTAAAAATGATATTGTTGCCACTTCTTATTCCCTTGGTAAAGTCGTTTGGTTTAAAAACAATGGCAATGGCACTTTTGGAAGTGAACAGGTTATTGCGACTGGATTAACAAGTGCAAGCACTGTAAAAGCAGGGGATATCGATAATAACAACACCATAGACGTTGTTGTTTCTACCTATTCAACAGATAAGGTTGTCTGGTTTTCCAACAACGGGTCGGGGAGCTTCGGAAGCGCCCAAACCATAAGTGGTCTCGCCAACTCGGGCCCATTGGTTTTTGACCTAGCAGACCATGATTTGGATAATGATTTGGATGTAGTGGTTGCCTACGGTAAAATAGATGCCATTTTATTGTTTAACAACAACCTCACTCAAACAGGTAGTCCCACCTTTACAATGGACTCAAATATAGTTGCCAGTGCCAATTATGGGCTGATGGATGTCAAATTTGGTGATATTGATAACAATGGAGATCTTGAAATAATTAAAGTTGATCAATATGCAAAAACAGCTTGGTACAATAAAACCAATGGCGGTAGCTTTATCGAAACTGTTTTTTCAACATCCAACTCTACACCTTCTGCTGTAGGCGTGGCAGATATAGATGGAGACAACCGAAACGGTGTTATAATCGGTTATTCAAGTACAGCATCGACCGATAAAATGACCTGGTTTAGGAATGCCAGCACATCAGGTGAAATAACAATAGATAATTCCCAAAACGACATCTATGGAATTACATTGAACGATTTTGACAATGACGGTGATATTGATATGGCAAGTGTTTCATCTAGCCAAAACCATTTAAACTGGTTTAAAAACCTTTCCACTGGTGGAGGTGGTAGTTGCCCTGATTCAGATGGAGACGGTGTTTGTGACTCTGTAGATCTGTGTCCAGGTACCCCAGCAAATGCAATTGTAGATGCTACAGGATGTGTAATCACAACTTGTAGCCAAAACACTGCAAACTTTGCTAAAAACCCACTGACGCATTCAGGCACCAGTCCAAGTTCAACAACCTTAACATTGCCTTCGAATAGTAAGGATATCTCATTTACAATAAGTAATATTGACGAATATACAAAAGGTAAAGAAAGTGGTAAATATATTGAACGTGTTAAAGTAACCTATAAAAATGGTTCTGGGGCTACCATAACGAAAGGGACTTACAGTGGAGATCAAATAAGTTCTGCAACAATCAGTATACCTGGTAACGTTCAATCGGTAACAATTAGTTTGGATGACTCCTATGACGGTAATGCTAGCAGTATGATGAGTGTTAATTTAAGTACTGTTACCTATTGTGGAAGTGCAATCCCCGCCCCCAGCACATGTACAAGCAATACTGATAATTTTAGCAAAAATCCATTGACCCATACCGGATCAGGATCCAACTCAACAACTTTAAGTTTGCCAGTTAATAGTAAAGATGCCTCATTTACAATTAGTAATATAGATAGTAAGACTAAAGGAAAACAAGGCAGTTACTATACTGAACGTGTTATTGTGTCCTATTATATAGAAGGATCAAGTACTCCAATAACTTATGGCACTTACAGCGGTGCTAATGTGAGTTCTGCTACAATAAATATTAATGGAACTGTAAAATCCATAACTGTGAATTTATCAGATGGTCTTTCAGGAAATACCTCTTCTAATATGAGTATTAGTTTAAGTACAGTGAATTATTGTATAAATAGTACATCATCCCAAGCAAGTCCATACTCCAGTAAGGAAACTTCTTCTCTACAAGAGATTGAAAGCTTATCGAAAGTTGATGAGCCTATTGAGGAATCCTTTAAAATATTTCCAAATCCTGCGACACACAAATTATTTGTAAAGAGCTCTCAAATTAATGATTCTCAGGCCAATTTAGCGCTCTATAATTTGAATGGTTTACAGGTGCGCAGTTATAATTTAGATACTAGTTATAACCAGACCCATGAACTCAACATTAATGGGCTTCCAACGGGTATATATATTCTACGTATAATTAGTAAAAACGGAGGTCTTTTAAAAACCGAACGCATCATTATTAAATAATAACTGAAATCAGTTACTACAAGAAAGAACAGGTCAAATAACTATTTGGCCTGTTTTTTTTGTGCTTATCAATTTAATCTTGTTATGCTTATTATTAATCAATTAGATGGTTAATATTACTTTTTGTACACTTCATGTCTTATTTTACATACGCAAGAAGACCTAAGGTATCAAATTACACACTTAATGTCCTAATTGTTAATAACTTATCACCTTTTAAGCTTATTGAAGTCGATAATATCATTAGATTAGCGAGATTTTATTAAGCTATGTATTTTAATACTTCAAGTTAATGCGTTTTTTTTTAATGTTTACTTGATAACCTGATGAATTTATTCATGTCCATACCTACAACTAAATTAAAGTAATTACTTACAAATCCTACATAATTACTGTATTTCATCGATTAAATGCTTAAAAATCTGTTTATTAGTTGCTTCGTACAATTAATTTTTTTAAGTTTATCATGAATTTAACCTATTTAATTATGAAAAATATACTACTATTTTTAGTATGCTTTGTTTTTACCTTTTGTATTTATGGCCAATCCCCATTTGGTCCTAAACGAAGCATTTCAACGACTACAGGGTCTTTTCCGAGAGTAATTGACTCTGGACACTTAAACAACGATGCTTTTGCGGATATTGTTATAGGAACCGATCTTGGAGGTACCATTGAATGGTACAAAAACAATGGCAATGGAACCTTTACATTGCAAACACTTATTTCTTCAACCCTGTCTAGGGTTAATGGTATTGTTATTGCCGATTTGGACAATGATTCTAAAAATGATATTGTTGCTACCTCTTATAACCTTGGTAAGGCTGTCTGGTTTAAAAATAATGGCAATGGCACTTTTGGAAGTGAACAGGTCATCGGAACTGGATTGACTAGTGCAAACACTGTTAAAGCTGGAGATATCGATAATAACGGTACTGTAGACGTTGTTGTGTCCACCTATTCAACAGATAAGGTTGTCTGGTTTTCCAACAACGGGTCGGGGAGCTTTGGAAGCGCCCAAACCATAAGCGGTCTCGCCAATTCGGGCCCACTGGATTTTGACCTAGCCGATTATGATCTGGATAATGACCTAGATGTGGTGGTTGCCTACGGTAAGATAGATGCCATCCTTTTATTTTCGAATAATGGCAATGGAACTTATACAATGGACTCAAATATAGTTGCCAGTGCCAACTATGGGCTGATGGATGTGAAGTTTGGAGATGTGGACAATAATGGTAATCTTGAAATAATCAAGGTAGATCAATATGCCAATACGGCTTGGTATAAAAAGACCAGTGGAGGTAGCTATACAGAAACCGTTTTTACAACCTCTAACACCTCTCCTTCAGCTGTTTTTATTTCAGATATAGACGATGACAATCTCAACGATGTTATTGTCGGCTATTCCACAACATCAGGAAATGATAAGTTGACCTGGTTTAAGAATTCCAATACATCGGGTGAAGCTGTCATTGATGCATCTCAAAACTCAATATATGGTTTTACCCTTAATGATTTTGACAACGATGGCGATCTGGATATGGCCAGCGTGTCTTCAACAGAAAACCACTTGAACTGGTTTGAAAACATTACATATGGATCCTTGGGAATTGATGATTATAGCAAAAATGATTTTCGTATATATCCCAACCCAGCCACTAGTATTATAAATTTTAAAACTACCATCTCTGAAGATGTAAGCTTGTCGGTTTACGATCTATTGGGAAAAGAGGTTATCAATACAACTTTAAACCTCGACAATAGCCTAGATGTTTCAAGATTGAATAGAGGCGTTTATATTATAGCATTTAAGGACTATAATACAACGCTTAAATTTATTAAGCAATAACTTACACTATACCATACTTATAAAAAAAAGAGCAGCCCAATGGGCTGCTCTTCTATTTTAAACAATTTTTTTATTACTTATTGTTTATTCAAACCAGAAGAAACAATTTTCTCAACCATTGTTCCTTGGAACGATGGCGATTTGGATATGGCCAATGTATCTTCAACTGAAAACCATTTAAATTGGTTTGAAAACATTACTTATGAATCCTCGCGAATTGATGATTTTGGCAAAAATGATTTGCGTATATATCTCAATCCAGCAACTAGTATTATAAATTTTAAAACTACTATCTCTGAAGATGTAAGTTTATCGGTTTACGATCTATAAGGAAAAGAGCTTATCAATACAACTTTAAACCTTGACAATAGCCTAGATGTTTCAAGATTGAATAGAGGTGTCTATATGATTGCATTTAAGGACTATAAAACAATGCTTAAATTTATTAAGCAAAACCTTTAGCCTATGAAATTGCCTTTAATAAAAAGAGCGGCCAAATGGCCGCTCTTTTACTTAAAAATATTTAATAAATTATTGCTTACTTAAGCTACTGGCTGAAACTATTTTCTTAACAACAGTTCCTTGATCCGTAGTCAATCTCACAAAGTACATTTGGTTATCTGCTTTTGAAAGATCAATAGTGGTTCTTTCAACAGATCCCTTAACATACTGACTGTTTACAAACGATTTCACTAAAGCACCTTTAACATCAAAGACTTGAATAGTAACTTTAGTATTGAAATCAAATGAATATTTAATATTCACCTCATTTTCAAATGGTACTGGATACGCTGTAAAATCAGCTACTCTACCGAAATCACCGGTCTCTACTTTACAATCTGCTGAACTATATGGATCATTAGGATCAAGAGGATCAAACACTCCACCTTCATATGGTGCACCTGGCAACTCTAATCCATCTGGAGTAGTTACATTACATACAACTGCATGAGCAATAAAATAGAAAGAACCTGAAGCATCAATTGCTTGAGTGCTATACATGTTTTTCGTGTTTGTTGCACTTAAATCCCCAGAATTAAAGTTGTATTGCCCTGGAGCTACTGTATAAGCACCTTTGTTAGTTTTTGGATACGGATCGCATCCTATCCATACATGAGCTTCAGACATTACATACTGAGGGTTAGCTTCAGTTCCAAGTAAGTCGAATTCAACCCATACTTCAGCACCATCATAATGTACAGTGACACTACCAACATAAGTTCCTTTGCTTAAATTACATTTTCCTGCACCTCTATACATTTCGAATGTATAATCACCAGGAGCTGTAATCTTATTAACCCATCCCCAACGGCTAAAGCCATCGTTACGGAAACAACTACTAACTGCGCCATCTACATGCGTTAATCCACCAGAAGTATAAGTTTGAACTCCAAATGCAGTTTCACAATTGTCGATACATACAGCTTCTGTAACAGTTAATACTGTTTTCCATGGACATCCATTAGCATCTATTCGTGGAATATCATATGAACCAGGTCCATATTCTGTTCCTTCATAGTTAAACGTAATGCCAGGACAAACCTCACCTGAAGCTGTATCGTCTTGTGTTACTGGATACTCCTCAACTGTGAACTCCAATTGGTAAGGACAACCGTTAGAATCGGTCACATCCTCTGTATGGACACCCACTGTGTAAGGAC
>JBBKXS010000293.1:0-5894 GCA_037969605.1 Flavobacteriaceae bacterium | reverse complement strand
GTTTTTTTAGGCATAGCGTTCTCAACTATCGATAAGACATTTGATCCTATAAACACACTGTCAATCATTTTGCTAAAAAGAGTTTGACCATTAATGGTTGTCTTCGTTATGGCATGTTTTTTTGAAGTAAAGGTCTCTGAAGTAATATTTGAAATGGAATCTAAAGTATTTAACCCTTCTACAGCTTTTGTTATAATGGTATAAGATATACTGTCGGTATTGGTTTGTGATAAACAAATTAGAAATTTAGAATCAATTTTAAAATGTTTTAAGATTTGAAGTTGTTGTTTAAGAGTTTTTAATTTAGAATAATTAGATGCTTCGCTTAAAAGGACATTATGTTCAATGGCAAGAGATAAATTTTCAAAAGAATTACTATTGATAAATATAGATGTTTCATCAGGTGCAAAATCCAGTAAACGCGAAGCTTTGCTATTAGGGTCTTCACAACTTGCCAGCAAGATTATGAATGTGAATTGTATAAGAAAATATGAAATGGAGAAGGGTTTTTTCAAAATGGATTCTTTTTCCAGCAAATATAAAAAGTTATAACACTAATTTTAATTGCTCAGGTAACAATCTGAAAGTTTTTCGATGATATTTTGTAATACCGTACATTCTAATGGCATTTCGGTGCTCGTTGGTTGGGTAGCCTTTGTTTTGTTTCCAATTGTACATGGGAAATTCATCATGAATTTTTTCCATATAGGCATCCCTATTGGTTTTAGCAAGGACTGATGCTGCGGCAATACTTAAATATTTACCGTCACCTTTTATAATAGTTTGATGGGGAATGGTTTTAAAGGGTTTAAACTTATTGCCATCCACAATGATAAATTCAGGTTCGATTTTTAAGCTTTCTATCGATTTATGCATGGCCAAAATAGAGGCATTTAATATATTTATCGAATCAATTTCATCTGGCCAAATATGATGATAAGCAAATGCAATAGCTTGGTCTTCAATAATTGTTTTAAGTAAGGTTCTTTTTTTTTCTGACAATAGTTTAGAGTCATTCAAAATGGCATTACTAAAAGTATTGGGTAAAATTACAGCAGCAGCGGTCACTGGACCAGCCAAACAGCCCCTGCCAGCTTCATCGGTTCCACATTCAGAAATAGAATCAGAATAACTTAATTTAAGACTCAAGATGCAATATTTTAAACAAAGTTAAAATTATAACTTTCTATTTCAATTTAATGTTTTTAAAGCTTTTATGTATAGTTAAAGATTAGAGCGGCATTATTGAGATTATTCTATTTCAAAACTTTAACACTTTTTTAAGAAAAGCACTTGTTTTATTAAGATTTAATTAAGATGTTTGCTATCGACTAATTCAAAAGATCTTTTTATGAAAAAAAGTTTAACTTTATTAATAACGTTTTCTATAGCGTTATTTGTGCAATTTTCTTTTGCACAAGAAAAAACAATTTCAGGAACAGTATCAGATCAATCTGGTTTGCCTCTACCTGGAGTTAATATAATTGTAAAAGGAACAACAAACGGGACTCAAACAGATTTTGATGGTAACTATAGCATCAGAGCGACTGTTGGACAAATATTATCCTTTACTTATGTTGGGCTTAAAACTGTTGAACAAACAATTGGAGCCTCCAATACAATTAATGTTACAATGGAAGAAGATGCGCAAGCACTTGAGGAAGTAGTAATAGTTGGGTATGGCATTAGAGAAACTGAGACACAAAAAGCAGGATCATATACTAGGATCACAGCTAGTGAAATAGTTTCTGTTCCTACGGCATCCTTTGACCAAGCATTGCAAGGTCGTGTTGCAGGTCTTCAAGTAGGGGCTATAAGCGGTCAACCTGGAGCTTTTACACCAGTATTTTTAAGAGGGGTTTCTTCTCTTACGGCAGATTCAAATCCATTATACGTCATCAATGGAGTTCCAGTTCTTTCAGGGGATAATTCTGCAGCAGCAGCTACCTCTAACCCACTTGCCAACATCAATTCTGCTGATATCGAAAGTATTACAGTTTTGAAAGATGCAATGTCAACTTCCATATATGGCTCAAGAGGAGCCAACGGGGTTATTTTAATAACAACGAAATCGGGCAAAGTGGGTCAATCCCAGTTTACCTTATCCACGGAGATTGGATTTGGTGATGTTGCATTTGAGGAATATGATTGGCTAAATGCCGAAGAACATGTTCAATTGGTGGCATTGGGACGTATCAATTCTGGCTTAAACGCGACACAGGCAGATGCAATTGCTTTTGCAACATCTTTTTTGAATTGGGATGGTGTCACTGATACAGATTGGAGAGCAGCTACAAGAAACAAAAGTACTTTTTCTAATAACATTAATCTTTCGTATTCTGGAGGAAATGAGAAGCAACAGATATTTGCTTCGTTGGGTTATTTTGAACAGGATGGTACTTCTAGGGAAGCAAAATACGATCGTATTACCGGTAATCTTAATGCAAATTGGAAGGCTTCTGAAAGATTGGATGTGGGTTTTGCCATAACATTATCCACTGCAGAGCAAAAAGGTGATTTCGATGCATCAAGTTTCAGAAATCCCGTGTTTGCAGGTAACATCTTATCACCTGTCAATCCAATATATAATCCCGATGGCACTTATAATTTTGACCTTACATTTTTAAATCCAACTTTTAATCCAGTCGCAATACAAAATACAGATAGGATTAATTCCAAATTCCACAAAGTTTTGGCTAACTTAAATCTGGAATATGATTTTGTGCAAGATATTTTATCATTTAAGTCGTTGGCAGGTGTTGATATGAATATTTACGATGAAATTATCTTTTGGAATCCTGATTTTGGAGATGGTATCAACAATAATGATCCTCTTGGCCATGGAAATGGATTTAAAGATGATAGATTCCGCCAAATCTGGACTTTCCAAAACAGTTTGAATTTTAATAAAACTTTTAGCGAAAAACACACTGTAACAGCTACAGTTGGTTTTGAGGCAGTATCCGATAATCAGAACACAACTAGTGCAAGTGCACAAGGTTACACTTCTGGCCGATACGATTTATATGAGTTGGCAAATGCAGCAAATCCAGCTGGGGCGTCATCATCTCATACTGATGCAACTTTTTATGGGATATTCGCAAGAGGATCTTATATTTTTGATCAACGCTATTCCGTAACCGGTTCATACAGAAGAGATGGATCTTCAAGGTTTGGTACAGATAAAAAATATGGAGATTTTTGGGCAGTTGGCGGTACCTGGAATATAGACCAGGAGAGTTTTTTAGCGTCCTCTGACGTTATCAACACACTTAAATTAAGAGGTTCCTATGGTCTTACCGGTAATGCAAATATTGGCAATCATGCCGCTAAAGCGCTGGTAGGATTCGGTGATTATTTGAATCAAAATGCAGCGATAATAACAAATCCCGGCAATACTGATTTGACCTGGGAGACAAAAAAAACAACCAATATTGGTCTTGATTTTAGTTTATTGGATCGCAGGGTCTCAGGATCAATTGATGTCTATAAAAATGAATCTGAAGATTTATTGTTCGATGCTCCAACGACTCCCTCTAGCGGATTTGGTACCATAACCAAAAACATTGGAACTACCGAAAACAAAGGAATTGAGGTTCAATTAACGGTAAGACCTTTTAATGATGAATTTAAATGGTCCATAAACAATACGTTTTCATTCAACGAAAACGAAGTAACCAAAATAACAGATGAGGCCGAAGAAATAGCAGCTGGTGGTGTTAAAAATTATGCTGTAGGGAGAGACCCGTCAGAGTTTTATACAAGACTTTGGGCTGGTGTCAATCCAGCTGATGGAACTCCATTATGGTTTACTGATGAAAGCAGAACTGACGTAACAGGAAATGTTAATGACGCCGAACTGTCATTTACGGGCAAACGTGCTTTGCCAAGGTTCTTGGCAAGTTTCTCTAATGAATTGGAGTTTAAAAACTTTAATCTTAAGTTCTTGTTTAATTTTGTTGGTGGGAATGCCGTTTGGGATCGTTGGGCTTTTGTTTATGACAATGATGGTCGTTTTGCCAACTTAAATCACTTAGCCAGTAACCTTTATGATTCATGGACTCCAGAAAATAGGTTGGCTTCAAGACCTCGATATTCATTTAATGGAGATATTAACAATTCATCATCCAATAGTACTCGATATATTTATGATGGTGATCATATAAGATTGCGATCGATTGAATTTGGTTATAGAATGGATTCAGACTTGCTAAAAAATGTTAATTTTTTGAATGATGTATATTTTTATGTTAGAGGCTTAAACCTTTATACTTGGGCCTTTGATGATGATCTGTATTTTGATCCTGAAGTGGGGTCTAATGCCTATGGTACGTCATTGGAGGGTGCAGGTGTTTATGATCAGACAGCTCCTAATTTGAAGCAATTTTTATTTGGAGTCAATATTAATTTTTAAAAAAACATTTAAATATGAAAACATATAAGAAAAATTGGTTCATTGTTTTTTCAGCATTCTCTTTGTTATTCTTTTTATTTCAAAGTTGTGATGATGAATTCATAACAACAGCCCCTGCCGCAAGTATTCAGATTAGTGATGCGGTTATAGACGAAGCAAGTTTGGAAATAGCTGTGCTTGGGATTTATAGTGGAATGCAATCTTCCAGTACTTTTGGAGCTGGCTTCTTCACTTACCAAGCATTATTATCCGATAATGGCTATGTAAGTGTGGAAAACAGTAATAGATTTACAGATGTCAATGACTATACGCATGCTATCCCAGAGAATGGAACAATTGGTAATGTATGGAGTAATCTATATTCAAACTTACTTAATGCGAACAATGTCATCTCCTTTGAAGGTACAATTATTGATACGGATGCTACGGACGGAACTCCCAATAACCGCTTTGGGGAGGCGTATATATCTCGTGCATTGAATTTATTTCAACTGGTTAATTGGTATTCTAGACCACCTGGTAGTGGATTATCTCAAAACTTAGGAGTTATAGTTCCTCTTGAAGTCAATATAGGAGCTTCTTTACCAAGAAAAACGGTCGCTGAAGTGTATGCGCAAATTATTTCTGATTTGGAGAAAGCCCTATCATTAATGACAACAGAACCTGGAGTAAATAGACTTGGGCCTACTGCAGCAAGAGCATTGCTTTCAAGGGTTTATTTATACTTGGAAGATTATCCCAAGGCGAGGACTTATGCTGAACAGGTTTTAAGCAATACCGCTGGTTTTGGTTTGATGGGACGAAACCAAGTGGTACCATATTATGCTTCAGAGGTCTCACCTGAAACCATATTCCAATTGGAATTTAATAGTAATGATAACCCAGGAAGTAACAATGCCTTTTATGCGACTTGGACTTTAACTGGAACCTATAAGCAAAATTTTGCAACTAGAGAATTCTATGATTTGATTCCTAGTACTGATGCAAGAAAAGGATTGTACACTGATAATATACCAGCAAGTTATGCTGATGCCCTTGTTGGCGTTGATGTAAGAAAGTTTATCACTCCTGATAGAGATATGCCTCATTTTAGAATGAGTGAGGTGAAATTAAATCAAATAGAAGCACTTTACTTTATTAATCCAGATCAGGCAAGAACCGAACTGAATAATTGGGTATCGGGCTTTAGAGATACATCTTACAACACATCTGCCTCAGGTCAGGCTTTGTTGGATGAAATTTTAAAACAACGACGAATAGAATTGGCTTTTGAAGGGCATAGATTATTTGATATGAACAGATATGGTGTGGACGTTGTAAAAGATGCCAATTGTACTGTTAATTGTAGTGTTCCTTTTTCTGATTTTAAAAGAGTATTCCCAATTCCGCTTGCGGAGATGAACACTAATGTTTCAGAAGGATTTGCGCAAAACCCAGGGTATTAATGAAAATAAATTAAAATGAAAAATAAAATAATAAT
>JBBKXS010000292.1:0-2795 GCA_037969605.1 Flavobacteriaceae bacterium | reverse complement strand
AGATATACCATATCTATGTGCTTAAATTACTTAGTTAATTAATTTAATTAACCTTTAATTTCTTAAAAGATATGACAAAAACTACTTCTCAAAACTTTTCTCATCGTCTAACACGATATGGAGCTTTATCAGTTGCCATTTGTGGAATCAATGAAGCTAATAGTCAAATAATATATACTGATGTCAATCCAGATGAAGGTGGTGTCAGTGTAACTTCTTTTATTGATTTTGATCATAATGGCCTGTGGGATGCAAAGATAACTCAAAGTGCTAATGCAGGAAGTCAAGGTGCTTTGATCAATGTACTTAGACCTGGCAATGCTGCAATCGCATATTATGCAGTTCCTTTTGGCAGATATTCCTATCCTCTAGCTTTGGACTTCGACACTTTAATAAGTGCCGGAAATCCTAATTGGGAATCTTATAATTTATACCAATTCATGAATTGGGGAAATTGCAATTATACAAACAGCCAATGGTGTGGTGTAACCAATAAATATTTGGGTATACGCTTTAAAATAGGGTCAAATGTTCATTATGGCTGGGCTAGACTAGACGTGACCAATGCAAGTAATTGGTTGTTAAAAGATTATGCCTATAATACAACACCAGGTGCACCAATAAATGCTGGTCAGGGAGGGTCATTGAATATTAATAACAATGAATTAAATAAAATTAAAATTGTGGCTTTAAGTAAATGCATAGGCCTATATAATTTACCTGAAACTGCACGGTATAATGTTTATAACATGACCGGTCAGGAAGTTTTAAAAGGCACTACAGATAACCGTGACTATGTGATTGAAACACCTACTTTATCATCAGGAGTTTATATTGTGGAATTAGGAGATGCTAAAACAAACGCTGTAGTTAGAAAAAAAATAGTTTTACAATAAAAAAAAAGAGCCGCTATTTGCGGCTCTTTTTTGTTTAACTCTTATTGGCCAGTTGGCCACAAGCAGCATCAATATCTTTCCCACGCGAACGTCTTATTGTAACCGTAATATGGCTTTTTTCAAGCATAGTTTTATACATATCGATAGCTTGAGAGCTAGCCTGTTTAAAATTGCCATCATCAATAGGGTTATATTCTATTAAATTCACTTTGCTGGGTGCGAACTTACAGAATGCAATCAAAGCCTCTACATCCTTTTTGGTATCATTAATACCCTCCCAAACTACATATTCGTAAGTCAGCATATTTTTTGTTTTGGCATACCAATATTGCAAAGCTTCCCTTAAGTCTTTTAGTGGAAAGGTTTCGTTAAACGGCATAATGGATGTGCGTATTTCATCAATTGCAGAATGCAGAGAGACTGCTAATTTAAATTTGACCTCATCATCTGCCATTTTTTTTATCATTTTTGGAACACCTGAGGTTGAAACCGTAATACGTTTTGGTGACATTCCCAAACCTTCAGGTGAGGTAATTTTATCGATAGCCATTAAGACATTGTTATAGTTCATAAGCGGTTCACCCATGCCCATAAAAACGATATTAGATAGTGGTCTATTAAAATATAATTTACTCTCTTTGTCAATGGCAACTACCTGATCAAAAATCTCATCAGGATTTAGATTTCGCATGCGCTTAAGGCGTGCTGTTGCGCAAAATTTACAATCTAGACTGCAACCAACCTGTGATGATACACAAGCCGTTGTTCTTGTTGCTGTTGGAATGAGAACAGATTCAACAATTAATCCATCATGTAATCGTACCGCATTTTTAATAGTACCGTCAGTACTCTTTTGCATCTGATCTACCTTGATATGATTGATCACAAAATTGTCCTGTAGCATTTGGCGGGTATCTTTAGAAACATTAGTCATGTCTTCAAAAGTATGTGCCCCTTTATTCCATAGCCATTCGTACACCTGATTGCCCCTAAAAGCCTGATCACCTTCAGTTACAAAAAAATCCCTTAATTCTTCTTTCGACAATGCGCGTATGTCCTTCTTTTTTAATTCCATAGATGATGCAAAAGTAATGAAAGCTTTTTCTATAATTACTTATAGATAATTAAAAAAGCCCCACAAAAATGTGAGGCCTTAATTTTATTTCGACTAGATGTTTAAATTATAAGCATAGCATCACCATAGGTGTAGAAACGGTATTTTTCTTTTATGGCTTCGTCATAAGCTTTTTTCATAAAATCATGTCCAGCAAAGGCTGAAACCATCATCAACAATGTTGATTTAGGTGTATGAAAGTTGGTAATCATACAATTGGCAATACTAAATTCATAAGGTGGGAAAATAAATTTATTGGTCCAACCTATGTATTCATTTAGGAAACCATTTGAAGATACTGAACTCTCTATAGCTCTCATTGTCGTTGTACCCACGGCACAAACGCGTTTTTTCTTTTTGATTCCTGTATTGATAACATCCACTGCATTTTGTTCAATTTCAATTTCTTCGCTATCCATTTTGTGCTTCGAAAGGTCTTCAACCTCAACTGGATTAAAAGTTCCCAGACCTACATGCAAGGTCACTTCTGGAAGGTGTACTCCTTTAATTTCCAAACGCTTCAATAAATGTTTTGAAAAGTGCAAACCAGCAGTAGGTGCGGCTACAGCTCCTTCTTTCTTGGCAAAAATAGTTTGGTAGCGCTCTTGATCTTCAGGCTCTACTTGTCGTTTAATATACTTTGGAAGTGGAGTTTCCCCTAGATCGGTTAATTTTTGACGGAACTCTCTGTACGATCCATCATATAAAAAACGAAGGGTCCTACCTCTTGATGTTGTATTATCAATAACTTCTGCTACTAACGTATCGTCATCCCCAAAATAGAG
>JBBKXS010000291.1:0-2754 GCA_037969605.1 Flavobacteriaceae bacterium | reverse complement strand
TCCTCGGTCATGGTTGCCGAAAACATGATGTTCTGTCTACGCTCCGGTAATATATCAAAGATGTTCATCAATTGGTGTCTAAAGCCCAAATCGAGCATGACATCCACTTCGTCAATCACAAGATTTTGAATGGATTTTAATTTTAATACATGGCTAACGGCCAAATCGTACAAACGCCCTGGAGTAGCCACAATAATATCCTGACCTTGTGCCACGGCCTCTTTTTGTCGGTTGATATTCACACCACCATATACCCCAAGCACACGGTTATTGATATATTTTGAGAGTTTTTCAATTTCTTCAACCACCTGCACCACCAATTCGCGAGTAGGAACCAAAACCAAAACCCTAGGATTGTCCTGGGTTGAAAATTTTAAGTTTTTAAGAATGGGCAACATATAGGCAAAGGTTTTTCCGGTGCCTGTTTGTGCAATACCCACGACATCCTTACCTGATGCTATCACATTAAACGCTTGCTCCTGAATGGGAGTGGCCTGCGTAAAGCCCAGATCGTCAAGGGCATTGTGTAAAGGTGTGTTAAGATTTAAATCTTGAAAACTCACTATAGTAATTTTAGTTTGCAAAGGTAATGGTTTAAATTTGAATTCAGTGGGTTGCTATTGCGTACTTATTTGCTGTAATTTGCAGTCCATATTTTTTGAGTTGAGAACGCTACAAACACATATAATTTCAAATACTAAAGACTTTAAAGAACGATTGTTAATTTGGAGTCAGCCGTTTAGTGAAGTGGTTTGGTTGGATTCCAATAATTCGAATCCAGACCGTTCCAGTTATGATGCCATATTGGCTGTAGATGCCCATACAAGTTTGCAAACTTCTTATCACGATGCTTTTGAACAGCTAAAAGCCTATCAAACACAAATTCAAGATTGGATTTTTGGGTACTTGACCTACGATTTAAAGAATGATTTGGAAGAGTTGACTTCTGAAAATTTTGATGGTTTAGAGTTTCCCGATTTATGTTTTTTTCAGCCCAAAAAACTGTTTTTGATTAAAGGGAATGTTGTTGAACTTCACTATTTAAAAACAGTAGAAGACGAATTGAAAATGGATTGGTTGAATATCCAACAATCTAATAGTCTAGCAATCCAACAATCTAAAAACCTAATAAAAATCAAACTCCGTATCCATAAAGATGCCTATTTCGAAAAGGTAAACACCTTGCTGGAACATATTCATCGTGGTGATATTTATGAAGCCAATTTTTGTCAGGAATGCTATGCTGAAGATGTGCAAATCAACCCATTGGAAACCTATCAAAAACTCAATCACATTTCAAAATCCCCTTTTGCAACTTTTTTAAAGGGCCATGGCAATTATTTGCTTTCGGCTTCACCTGAGCGCTATTTAAAAAAAGAAGGCAATACCATTACGTCCCAGCCTATAAAAGGCACTGCAAAACGATCAGCAAACACCATTGAAGACGAACAATTAAAAACGAACCTTCAACATGACCAAAAGGAGCGTAGCGAGAACATTATGATTGTTGATTTGGTGCGCAACGATTTATCCCATACAGCAATCAAAGGAAGTGTCAAAATTGAGGAATTATGTAAGGTGTACACTTTTGCCCAAGTGCATCAAATGATCTCAACAGTAACTTCAAAAATTGATCCGAAAACCCATCCTGTCGATGTTATTAAATCTACTTTTCCAATGGGAAGTATGACGGGTGCTCCAAAAATTTCGGCAATGAAAATTATTGAAACTTTAGAAGAGACCAAGCGGGGACTGTATTCGGGCGCTGTTGGGTATTTTAAACCAAAAGGAGATTTCGATTTTAATGTGGTTATTCGTAGTATTCTATATAATGAAGAAAAACGGTATGTATCCTATTCGGTTGGGAGTGCCATTACTGCCAAAAGCGATCCGTTAAAGGAGTATGAAGAATGTTTGCTGAAAGCAAAGGCGATGCGGGAAGTTTTGGAAAATTAGTTAAAAGAAATAAGGGATAAGGCATAAGTAAATATTGTAAGTTTGTATTTATGAAGAGCTATAGAGATTTGATAGTTTGGCAAAAAGCTGTTGAGATGGTTACACTTACCTATAAGCTATTAAAATTATTTCCTGATGATGAAAAATTTGGATTGACATTACAACTTAAGAGAAGTTCAATCTCGATACCTTCAAACATTGCAGAGGGTTATGGAAGAAATTACACCAAAGATTATGCTCGTTTTCTACAAATTGCAAGAGGTTCGCTTTTTGAATTTCAGACGCAATTTCAGATAGCGGTTAATTTAGGGTTTATTGATGATAAAAAATTAACCGGAATAAAAGAATTATCAGTAGAAATTGAAAAAATGCTAAACACTTTAATCAAAAAACTTAGCACCTAATGCCTAACGCTAATTCCTAATGCCTTATAACTAATGCCTCTTGACTTTAAAGAACATATTAACCAAAACCTTCCTTTTCTAAGTAAAAGCAAACTGCTTATTGCTATTTCTGGAGGTTTGGACAGTGTGGTCTTGACGCATTTATGCCAAAAGCTGAAGCTCAATATCGCTTTGGCTCACTGTAATTTTAATTTGCGAGGAGCGGAGAGTGATGCCGATGAGGATTTTGTATTGCAATGGGCGGAAGATTTGGATGTTGAGGTCTTTATCGAGAGTTTTGAAACTGAAATCTATGCAAAAGAACATAAGTTGTCCATTCAAATTGCATGTAGGGAATTGCGTTATGAATGGTTTTATGAATTGGCTGAACAGTTGGATTATGATTATATTTTGA
>JBBKXS010000290.1:0-6087 GCA_037969605.1 Flavobacteriaceae bacterium | reverse complement strand
TTATAATTTGGTACGTGATGATATTCAGGAAGTGGTTGACGGTTTTCAGGATTATAATGAAAAATTAAAACTTCCAAGTGGATTTTATTTACCAAATGGAACAAGAACAAGGCAATTTGATACGAAAACAGGGAAAGCCAATTTCTCAATCAATAAACTCCCTAAATGGACACTTGAAGACGATGAATTGCTGATGATGACTATTCGCAGTCATGATCAATTTAATACTACCATTTATGGTTTAAATGATCGATATCGTGGCATTTATAATGAACGACGGATTATTTTCATGAACCGTGAGGATATGAAAACACGAGGCTTGGTTGAGCAACAAGTCGTGAATTTAAAATCGGTATTTAAGGGAGTTACCCGAGTGGCCAATAAATTTAAAGTGGTGGGTTATGATATTCCAAAACGATGCTGTGCTACTTACTACCCTGAAACCAATGTGCTCGTACCATTAGATAGTTTTGCTCATACAGCAAAAACACCAGCCTCCAAAAGTGTCATTATTACATTAGAAACAGATAGTTACTAAATTCTACTTTTCTAACTCAGGTAGCTTTATTTTAACTTTTAGTTAGTTCAGGCCACGATAATTTGAGAATTCCTTAAATATTCTGATGATACGTAAAAATTAGAAAAAATACGTATATAAAATTAAGTAATACTACGTATATTTGGTGCAAAATACGTAGCCATGAAAAAAATTATTATTGTTGGAAACGGTATGGTCGGTTACAAATTCTGTGAAAAGTTTGTGTCTCATGCCAATAATAGTGGATTCAAAATTACTGTTTTCGGAGAAGAGGCCAGACCAGCCTATGACCGTGTACATTTAAGTGAATACTTTGAAAATGGAGACGCAAAAGCTCTGGAAATGGCTTCACGATCCTGGTATGAAGAACATGGCATAGAATTAATTACGGATGAACGCATTACCGATATACATCGTGCGTCAAAAAAAATTACAACTACAAAAGATATTAATTACAAATATGATTATTTGGTTCTGGCAACGGGATCCGCCCCATTTGTACCTAATATTATGGGTATTGAAAAAAAGGGTGTCTTTGTTTATAGAACCATAGAAGATTTAGAAGCAATCCAAACATACTCCGAGAATTTAAAAGTTAATAGAACAGTTAACATTAAAGCTGCTATTCTTGGAGGGGGCCTCTTAGGACTTGAGGCTGCAAAGGCGGTTAAGGATATGGGGTTTGAGCCACATGTTGTGGAGTTTGCGCCAAAGCTTATGCCTAGACAATTGGACACCCGCGGCAGTAAAGTTTTACAGGAAAAAATAGAATCGTTGGGTATTCATGTGCATTTGTCAAAGGCAACCAATAAAATTTTAGGTGATGATGCTATAACGGGAATGGAGTTTGGGGAATATGATAAGATTGATGTTGAAATGTTGGTTGTGTCGGCTGGGATAAGGCCCCGTGACGAGCTTGGAAAAACCTGTAGTCTAAAAATGGGAGTGCGTGGGGGTATTGTCGTTAATAATAGAATGCAAACCACTGATCCAAGGATTTATGCCATTGGGGAGGTCGCCCTATTAAATAATACAATATACGGTTTAGTAGCTCCTGGATATGATATGGCCGAAGTGGCTGTTAATCAAATTTTGGGAAGTCCTGAAATTGTTATGAATGAAGATATTGATATGTCCACTAAACTTAAATTGATAGGCGTGGATGTGGCCAGTTATGGAGAACCGTTTATGCCGGTGGAAAAAGGATATTCCATTATTTACGAGAACAAAACTAAAAACCTATATAAGAGAATTAATGTCAGTCATGATGGAAAAAAATTATTGGGAGGAATTTTAGTTGGTGATGCGACAGATTATAATATGTTCCATCAAATTTATATGAACGGCCTGCCTATACCAAAAGACGCCGAAGAATTAATTATTGGTAGCAGGGGTGAAGGAGGTTCTTCTTTTGGAAGCGTTTTGGATATTCCCGATGTGGCCCAAATTTGTTCTTGTGAGAGTGTTACCAAAGGGGCTATTTGCGGTTCTATTACTGAAGGTGGCTGTAATAATCTGGGAGATGTTATATCTATGACAAAAGTAACTACAGGATGTGGAGGTTGTAAACCCATGGTAGTTGATCTGGTAAATGAAACCTTAAAATCACTTGGCAAGGAAGTACGCGAAAAAGTTTGTGATCATTTTAATTATAACAGACAGGAATTATATGATTTAATTAAGATTAATAAAGTTAAAGACTACGAAGAGGCTCTTAATTTATTTGGTGAAGGTCATGGATGTGAGGTCTGTAAACCTGTAATGGCTTCAATTTTTGCAAGCATTCTCATGGAAACTCCCAACCGTCAAGTAGCAATTCAGGACACCAATGACCGATTTTTGGCCAACATCCAACGCAATGGGACGTATTCTGTAATACCAAGAGTGCCTGGTGGTGAGATTACCCCAGATAAATTGATTGCCATTGGTACTATTGGTAAAAAGTATGATCTATATACCAAAATTACAGGCGGACAACGTATTGACCTATTTGGTGCTCAATTACATCAATTGCCACTTATCTGGAAAGAGCTTATTGATGCAGGGTTTGAAAGTGGCCATGCTTATGGGAAGGCACTTCGTACAGTTAAAAGTTGCGTAGGTTCTACTTGGTGTAGGTTTGGCATGCACGAAAGTGTAACCTTCGCCATTGAAATTGAAAACAGATATAAAGGTTTGCGTTCACCACATAAATTAAAAGGTGGCGTTTCAGGTTGTATTCGTGAATGTGCTGAAGCCAGAGGCAAAGATTTCGGTCTTATCGCCGTAGAAGGAGGATGGAATTTGTACATCTGTGGCAATGGTGGTGTAACACCCAAACATGCCGTGCTTTTCGCCGAACAACTAGATGACAAAACTGTGATTAAATATTTGGACAGGTTTTTAATGTATTATATAAGAACTGCGGGACCTTTGGTAAGGACTGCTCCATGGCTGGAGAAATTGGACGGGGGAATAGAGTATTTAAAGCAAGTTATTATTGAAGATTCGTTGGGAATAGCTGAAGACCTCGAAATCGAAATGCAAGGTCTGGTAAATAAATATGAATGCGAGTGGAAACAGGCGATTGAAGACCCCAACATGATGAAACGATTCAAGCACTTTGTGAACTCTGATGATACTGATGATAATTTGGTATTTGTCCCAATGCGCGATCAAAAAATGCCAAAACCTTGGTAAATATTTAATTAAAGCTTTAAAAAATGCAAGATATAATGAGTCAGTATCAAACGGTTACAGAAAGTAATTTAAAATCATGGTTTAAGGTCGGAAAGGTATCAGACTTTCCGGAAAACAGTGGGGCCTGCATAAAATACAAAAGCAAACAAATTGCAGTTTTTAATTTTACCAGAACCTCTAAATGGTATGCTTGCCAAAACCTCTGTCCGCACAAAATAGAAATGGTATTATCGCTAGGTATGATCGGTGATAAAGATGGCGTTGCTAAAGTGGCTTGTCCCATGCATAAAAAAAACTTTTCGTTGGAAGATGGGACCAATCTTGGTGGTGAGGATTTAAAAATTGCAGTTTATCCTATTAAAATTGAGAATGGAAATGTGTATATTGGCTTTGCAGATTAAATACCACAACCCATGGGATCCACACAATTTGAAAAAGCCATAAAGCTAATAGACCAAAAAAATTCAGAAGATATTCATAAAGAATATGTACAGGGAATTGAAATTCCAAAAGAATTTTTGTATTCCCAACGTATGACACAAAAACTACTGGAATTTAAACCAGATGCTTCGGAGGCTTTGCGAATAGCGGCTCGAGCACAGCACATCTGCCGTTGGAAAATTGCAAGAGATGAATATTCCAATGACAAAGTAGGCTATATAAAATGGCGTGAAGCTTTAAAAAAAGTGCATGCAGAAATGACTTCGGATATTTTAACTGAAGTGGGTTATGATCCTCAATTTATCGACCGCGTTTCATTTTTGATACTTAAAAAATTGATCAAAAAAGATGAAGGCACACAAACCTTGGAAGATGTTATTTGTCTTGTTTTCCTTGAATATTATTTTGAAGATTTTGCAATAAAGCACGAGGATGAAAAAGTGGTGGACATAATAAGAAAAACGTGGGGCAAAATGTCAGAAAAAGGACATAAGGCGGCATTGAAAATAAAATACTCAAGTAAAGGCTTGTCTTTAATTCAGAAAGCCATCGCATAACTATTAAATTAAATGACTAAAAACGGCAATTCATTAGATCAACGTACATTTGATAGGTTGAGCCGCTTATATATTCTTGCGTTAAGCACTATTGCACTTTCAGTGATTATTAGTCAAATTCTTATAAGGAAACATCTTAATGACCAAAAGGATGATTCTTCGGTCATTAATGTTGCTGGTAGGCAACGTATGTTAAGTCAAAAACTTACCAAAGAAATTGTATCCATCTCAATTGAAGCAAATTTAGAAAGCAGGATAGCACTTAAGGACAAGCTCAAACAGACATTAGGGCTTTGGGAAATGTCCCATAATGGTTTACAAACAGGAAATGACAGCCTTGGTTTGCCTGGTGCCAATAGTGCGACGGTTGTGAGTATGTTCAAGGAATTGAATCCATCTTTCAATACTATTAAGGATGCCTCTTTTGCGATAATAGAAAAAATAGAAAATATCCCGTCATTGCCTGTACAGACATTTATTGATGATGTAAATAAGGTAAAAGAAAATGAAACGGCTTTTTTAACAAAAATGGATCGAATTGTTAATCAGTATGATTCAGAAGCCAACGAAAAAGTAAGTACGTTGCGCCGTTTGGAATTGCTCCTTATGGGATTGACCTTGTTTATATTACTTTGTGAATTTTTATTTATTTTCTGGCCCACTGCAAAGACCGTAAAAAATACCCTTGCCGACTTGATGGTTGCAGAACAAAAGGCCAAGAAAATGGCATACGACGCCGATGTTTTAAGTGCTGCAAAAGAAAAATCGATAAAAGAATTGCGTGCCTTTAGCCATGCCATTGATCAAACATTATTGTTTGCTAGGATTACATCTAATGGATTTATTGTCCACATGGGTAATAAGTTTTCAAGGCTTTTTGGTTTTACAAAATTTCATACCAATGCTGATTTTTCTCAGGTGATTTCAACCCTTGAAAGCGAACAGCAGATAATGGAAGATATCATAAAAAAGCATAAGAAAACAGGATGGCAGGGGGAGTTAAAAGCGACCACTAGAGAAGGTAATGAAGTTTGGTTGGAAATGGCCATTATCCCTTTTAATCCTTCCGATGACAAATCGGAATTATTGATCATTGCGTCAGAAATCACCAAAAGAAAAGCGGCACAAATAGAAATTGAGCGTTTGAATAAGGAGAGTTTCGAGGAGAAAATGAACCAACAAAAGATCATTTCAAGTAAGATTATAGAAAACCAGGAAAAAGAACAGAATCGTATTGCCAAAGATGTCCATGATGGTATTGGTCAAATGCTTACGGGATTGAAGTATAATTTAGAAAGCATAGATATTAAGGATGTTGCCAAAACCGCTTCAAAAATTGAACATTTGAAGGAATTGACTTCGAATATTATAAAGGGTGTCCGTATGGCAACTTTTAATTTGACACCTCCTGAATTAACAGATCACGGTATTGTTCCTGCACTTACAAAATTGACTCAAGAGCTGTCAAAACTAACCGATAAAACGATTGTTTTGTACAATAAAACCGATTTTAACCAAAGGTTGGATTCCCTTGCGGAGATCAATATTTACAGAATTACACAAGAAGCCATTAACAATGCAATAAAATATGCCCATTCCACTCACATTATTGTTTCAATTTCCAACAGCGAGAATATCCTAAGCATTGTAATTGATGATAATGGTAAGGGTTTTGACCCAAGTAAGTTAAAGAACAAGAAGAATGGTGACGGCGGTATGGGTATGACCTTTATGCGTGAGCGTATTAAATACATTAATGGTCGTCTTTTTCTTAATTCTGAATTAAATAAGGGCACACGGGTAACACTTAATATCCCTTTAGCGGAATTAAGTAATATTACGTAATTATTGTTATTTTTGTACTTATAAATA
>JBBKXS010000289.1:0-2560 GCA_037969605.1 Flavobacteriaceae bacterium | reverse complement strand
AGAAAAGACTTTCCCATTCTTTCCCGTAAGGTCAATGATAAACCATTGATCTATTTTGATAATGCTGCAACCTCACAAACACCTCATCAAGTCATAGATGTGATCGTAGATTACTATTCTAATTACAATGCTAATATTCATAGAGGAGTGCATTTTTTAAGTCAGGAAGCTACCGATAAATACGAAGGGGCTAGGCATAAGATTCAAAAGCACTTTAATGCCAAATATTATCATGAAATCATATTAACATCTGGCACCACTCATGGTATTAATTTGGTAGCAAATGGTTTTTCTTCCTTCTTAAAACAAGGTGACGAAGTTATTGTTTCTGCTTTGGAGCACCATAGCAATATTGTGCCTTGGCAAATGTTGTGTGAACGGACTGGAGCTAAATTGAGAGTTATCCCCATGAATGACCAAGGCGAACTCATCATCTCTGAATTTGACAAACTTTTATCTGATAAAACCAAATTGGTCTTTGTAAACCATATTTCAAATGCTTTGGGAACCATCAATCCTGTTGAAGACATTATCAATAAAGCACATCAAGTTGGTGCTGCTGTTTTGGTAGATGGAGCTCAAGCGTGCCCGCACCTAATTCCTGATGTTCAAAAACTAAATGTCGACTTTTATGTCGCATCTGCCCATAAGATGTGTGGTCCAACTGGCGTGGGAATGTTATATGGAAAAGAAGAGTGGTTAAGAAAACTACCACCTTATCAAGGAGGTGGTGAGATGATTGCTGAAGTCACTTTCGAAAAAACGACCTATGCAGATTTACCCCATAAATTTGAAGCCGGAACCCCTAATATTTGTGGTGGAATTGCCTTTGGAGCAGCAATAGATTATTTGAATACTGTAGGATTTGAAAATTTTGCTGTATATGAGAACGAACTGTTAGAATATGCAACCGAAAAACTTTTAGAAATAGAAGGCTTAAAAATTTATGGAACGGCAAAACATAAAACCTCTGTTATTTCTTTCAATTTAGATGGGATTCATCCTTACGATGTTGGGACTATTCTGGACAAAATGGGAATTGCCGTACGCACAGGGCACCATTGTGCACAACCTATAATGGACTTTTTTAAGATACCGGGAACCGTTAGGGCTTCATTTGCATTTTATAATACCAAAACAGAAATTGATGTTTTAGTAGAAGGCGTTAAAAAGGCAAAAATGATGCTTGCTTAAAAAGGGATTTTAGGCAAACCAAATATTCCAAGGCATTTTAGCCAAAACCAAAATCAAGGCGATTGTATAAAATATAGCTAATTGTTTAAACTTGGGTTTGGACGTTAGTTTCTTTTTGTGTTTGGAATATCCAGCAGTAATAAGCACTACAGCAAAAATCATAGTTAATGGATGTTCTATAATATTTGAACGTAAAAGAGAATTCCTCATAATTTCTCCCATGCCCATGTCGCTTATTAATGAGATGTACCCCGCAGTAAAAAAGAGAACAATTCCCAAAAGCAGTTGAATATGGGATACGATAAGCGTGAACAGGGAAACCCTAAAATCAAATGCTCCAAATTCTTTGTTTCCAAAATACTTTATTAGGGCATTCAAAGTTGAAATAACAAGAATAATAAGGGTTAAATAAGCCCAATAGGAATGTAAAAATTTAACCGATTCGTACATGATAATAATTTATTGTGTTAGTGAAACAAATGTAAGGATTTATAATCTTAAATAGATTTATAATTGAATTCATACTCTCGTTCCACTTTGCATATTCTAACATGAAACCAATTATACCAATCGTTTCTTCCTTTTTGCTGGGCCTCGAGATGGTCTGTTTGCTGTTTCCAGTTTTTAATAGCTTCTAAGTTCTCCCAATAACTTACGGTAATTCCGATCTCATTTCTTGCGCTTTCTATTCCTAAATAACCAGGTTGTTGTTTAGCAAGTTCTTCCATTTTAATTGACATTTCAGCATAACCTTCAACAGTCTCTTTTTGTTTTGAAGTGAAAATTACGGCGTAGTAGGATTTAAATTTTTTATGCATATTTATAAACTTTTTTTATCCCAAGTTAAAACTTGAACACCTTTTGAATAATGTATTCGGTCAGGTTGGTTATGTATTTTAGTGTTAAATTTAGGATAATCCAATTCTAATTTTTTGATAGTTATATTTTGCATGGGCCATTCCAAATGATGGACATCGTATACAATGATTTCATTTTTATAATCCTGAAATAGGGAATAACGCTCAGTCAACCAAAGATCTGTTTCATCTTTCAAAATGGAGTCATTTTCCAATGCGTATTCTGTATAAAAAAAATCGTTTGACACCTTATTTTTAGATTCATAGGCAAAAGAAGTCCGTTTCATTTTTGAATATCGATATGGTAATTTAGATATGGCCTTTAAGACCTTACATGAAGCACGTTTGCTGCCTTCCATATTCAAAAAATAAACACTTGGTTTTCCATTTGCTTTAACGTACGCCCGAATATTGATTTCATGAAAATCGGATAGGCGAGGAACTTTAGGAAAGTACCTAATACCAACACGATTCATATCAAAGGCTACCAAACTTATCCAAGTTTTTCC
>JBBKXS010000288.1:0-5223 GCA_037969605.1 Flavobacteriaceae bacterium | reverse complement strand
CCAACTGCTGATGTTTCAGTTGTCGATCTTACTTTTAGAACAAAAAAAGAAACCTCATTAGAAGAAATTAAAAAGGCCTTTAAAAAAGCTTCCGAAGGTTCTATGAAAGGTGTTTTAGGTTATACGGAAGAACTTGTTGTATCTCAAGATTTTGTTAGTGATGCACGAACCAGCATATTTGATGCTGATGCAGCCATTGAGTTGAATTCTAGATTTTTCAAAGTGGTTTCTTGGTATGACAACGAATTTGGGTATTCAAACAAGCTTATCGATTTAGCTCAAAAAATACATTCACTGTAATTAACAATTTCTTAATTCCGTAGTTACTTTTTTAACTAAAGTACCCACGGAATTTTTTACTTTAAATTTATGGTCTTAATTGTTGATAGTGGTTCTACAAAATGCGATTGGATAGCTGTAGATAATAATGGGAAACAGCTCCTTGAAAAAATTCGCACACCAGGGCTTAATCCTGCCTTATTAAAAGAAAACGAAATCAAAAAAATAATTAGGGCAAACAAAGATTTGACACAAATAGCAGACAGTGTTACTCATGTCTTTTTTTATAGTGCTGGTTGTGGTACGGATAAACCGAGAACTATGTTGGCACATGTGCTTCAGTTTATCTTTTTAAACGCCATTGTTGATGTTCAAGAAGACACTATGGCTGCTGTGAGAGCAACTTTAAATCATGATGATGAAGCCGCAGTGGTGTGCATTATGGGAACTGGGTCTAACTGCAGTTTTTATGATGGAGAAAAACTGCACCAACGTGTAAAATCATTGGGATATATCATTATGGATGATGCTAGTGGCAATTACTATGGGAAACAACTTATACGGGATTATTACTTTAACCATATGCCTGAAAATATTAAAGTTGCTTTTGCCAGTAAATATAATTTAGAGGCCGATATTATTAAATATAACTTGTATAAACAGCCTAATCCCAATGCTTATTTAGCAACTTTTGCGGAGTTCATGTTCTTAAATAAGGATTTGGAATATATGAAAGAACTTATTAAAAATGGATTAAGGCTCTTTGCTAAAAATATGATTCTTCAATTTAGAGAAGAAATCAAAACGGTTCCAGTACATTTTGCCGGTTCTATAGCATTCTTTTCTCAAGAAGAGATTAAAGAAATTGCCGAGGAATTTAATTTTAAAGTTGGCAACTTTGCAAGAAGACCAATTGAAGGGTTAGTGAAATATCATACAAAGGATTTATAAGTTTAAATTCCATTATTATTAAAAAAAGGCACTAAATTAAATCAAGTGCCTTTTTATAATGTGATGATGGTTAGTTTAAGATATCCAGCTTTTTGCTATGGCTTTTTTAGACAACCCTATCAGAAATATGCTAACTAAAGGTATCATAATGGTCATCACCCAATCAAATGTGCCATAAAAGTCGATTGCATTGGTCATAAATAGTTCATAATAAAATTGAACAATCACCCCGAGAAGAGATAAAATAAATAAAGTTTTTGCGAATTTTTTTCTAAATAATAAGGCAATACAACCAAAAGCACCTGCGAACACTGCAATAGCAAAAGCTGCAGTTGCCCAAGCGGGGAAATTATCCATAATGGCTAATTGTTGTTCAATAAAATTTTCTCTAAAACTTTCGGTTTTGTAAGCTTGCTGTATATAGGCATTTACTCCTAATAAGTTCCATAAAAGTCCTGTAACTGAAGCAACCCAAAATCCAACTGAAGGTTTATTTTGTGTAGTAGTGTTCATAAATCGTCGATTTTAAAAAGTTAGATACTTAAAAAAAGAAAACAATTTATGAAATTTAATGCTAACGGTTAAATAAAAAGCATATTATAAAGGGTGGTCTTGATGATCTAATCCTCAACAACATGTAAAACAGGTGTTTTATTTACCCATTTTCCATTTATAGATTCACCTAATATGATGACGTCTTTGGTCAATTCATATTCCTTTATGGTTCTCAACATTTGAGCTTTTGTGTCTCTATGTATTTTTATTCCTGTATTTTTACCTTTGTTGCGTATCTCGATATAAAATCCGTCCCTGAATTTTATTGGCCTGGTAGGTGGTCTTCCCATGAATTAGTTTATTGAAAAATTAAGCTCGCATATTAATAAAAATATATTCAAAATGCAAGCCTTAATATTAATAAAGCAAAATTAGTTGAAGTTTTGTTTTTTGAATTGAATATTCAATTGTTAATTCTTATGCGATAATTGAGGCTAACTATGTAAAAGTTTTATATTTTTATTGAAATAGTAATTAACCATTAATACCCCTTCATGAAAATTAAAAAGCAGAAAAAAATTTATAAGGCATTGAACCTTTCACCTGGAACAATGACTTATAAGGGTAAAAAACATTCAGATGTTACAACTATAGAAGTTATTAAGTACGATCCCAAAAGCTATAAAAAATCTAGATTTGAGAATGTAGCTGATGTTTTAAAACTTGAAAATGGCCATGAAATATCTTGGATTAACATTAACGGACTTAATAACGTTAATGAAATAGAACAACTTGGAAAGTATTATAATATACATCCTTTAACGTTGGAAGATATTGTAAACCCCTTCCACAGACCAAAATTCGACGAATTTGAAAATTATTTGTATGTCGTTTTCAAGATGTTATCTTTTAAGGAGGATGAAGAAGTACATTATGAGCACGTTAGCATGGTTGTTGGACATAATTATGTGCTGACATTTCAAGAATCAAACGGTGATGTTTTTGATGACTTAAGGGAACGCATTTCACACGGCAAAGGTAGAATTAGAACCCTTGGCTCAGATTATTTAATGTATGCAATTTTAGATGCCATAGTCGATAATTATATCACCGTTATTGAGGCTTTTGGTGATAAAATAGAAGATTTGGAAGAGCGAATTTTCGAATCCGATTCCAATACCAATGAAACCCCAAATCATATCCAAACTTTAAAACAGGAGGTTCTAAAAATACGTCGTTCCATTTTCCCTTTTAGGGAAGTTGTTAAAAGCCTTGAGAAAATTGAATCGGTCATTGTTGATCCAAAGACACGTCGTTTTATACGTGATTTATACGATCATATTGTACAAGTAAGTGAGTCTGTGGATCTATATAGGGAAATGATTTGGAGTTTGATGGATATACACATGACCATCATTAGCAATAAAATGAATGAAGTTATGAAAGTCTTAACGATTATTGCTACCATCTTTATTCCACTTACCTTTTTGGCAGGTATCTACGGCATGAACTTCGACAACATCCCCGAGTTGCATTATGAATACAGTTATTATATACTTTGGGGAATGATGGTTATAATTTTTATTTTTATGCTATTGTATTTTAGAAGAAAAAAATGGTTTTAAACTAGTAATTAATTTTTAATAGATGAGCACGAAATTTTATAATGATGTTTTAGAGTTTTTTAAAAAACTTGAGAAAAACAATAACAGAGATTGGTTTAACGAACACAAAAAGGAGTTTAAAATCATCGAAACCGATGTGAAAACCTGTTATTCATCCTTGTTCAACATGTTGAAAACTCATGACGAGGTTGACCAATTCAAAATGTTTCGAATCTATCGTGATGTTCGATTTTCAAAAAATAAATTGCCCTACAAGACTCACTTTGGTGGTTCATTTCATAGAAAAAAACCAGAATTAAGAGGGGGTTATTATTTACATATTGCACCCAACAATGAATCCTTTATAGCTACGGGATTTTGGGAACCCAATACTGCCGACCTGCTAAGAATGCGCAAAGAATTTGAAATGGACGCTTCTGAAATGAGGGCGATTACTAATGCTAAATCCTTTAAATCGGTTTGGGGAGAATTGGTTGGTGATGAGCTTAAAACGGCACCAAGAGATTTTGATAAGGATCATCCCGCTATCGATTTGATTAAAAAGAAACAGTATATTTTTGTAAAAAAATATTCTGATAGCGAGGTGCTTTCAGATGATTTTTTAGTTAATGTAAATACTTCTTTTAAAGCTATTAGACCTTATTTTAATTTAATGAGCGAAGTACTAACGACCAATTTAAATGGAGAATCCATCATATAATATTGGTAATGGTATAAGAAGTTCCGTTAAAATTAATTTGGTCACCTTTTGTCTTGTTTTTCAGCAACATTCCAATAGGAGACTGTAAGGAAATGGCAAAATAACTTGATTCTTCAAGTTCAATTTTACCCACACTTACAGACAAAAAAAAGACATTGGTTTGGGTATAAACAATACTGCCCAATCCTCCAGATTCATTTTGAATTTTAGGATTGATCAGTTTAAGGGTTTCCATCATTTTTGTGGCATCGTTCAAGTGTTGGGCGTTTTTTTCCAGATCGTTTAAAAGTTTCCCATTCCCCGAATCGTCATCTTCGCTACTGCCCTTATCATTATTTTCAATAGAGTCCTTTATGGTGTCCATTTCCAGTTTATAATTGTAAATACGTTTGTTTACATAGTCTGTACAAACTTGTAAAAGCTCATGTTTTATGCTCATAAAAATTAAGCCACTTTAGGCGCTAGGAGTTGGATATGATTGACTAATCGTTCTTTTACAAGGTTCATCATACGTTTGTTTAAATCTGAAGAATTTTTAATATAAATGTCGAATTCTTCAATGGTAAACTGCCCAATGACCATGCCTTTTAATGAGTTTCTAAATTTCATGTCCTTATGAATGGCGTTTTCGATATAATCCAATTGTTTAGATAAAGATAATTCATAAAACACATTTTTATGTTTGGACACATAATTTTTAAAAACTTCAATAAACAATTCATTTTGAAGTTTGATTACCGGGCGTAAGGTAACATTTTGAAAACGCTCATCATCACTCATGGTATCATAAATTAATGCTGATGTGATAACGGGTCGAATTTGGTTGAGATTATAGGAACGGTCGGTCATGGCATAAATTTTAATAAAAATAAAAATTAACCTTTCCATATAAATTGATAACAGCATATCTTGTTAACTGCGTTATTAACAATATTCATGAAATGCACGTTCATAGTTTTATCAACATTCAGTCTTTTAATGTATATTCCGTATACAAGATGTCTGATTTAAGTGAGCTACTCGTGACTATTTTGTCATTGATGCAATGTGATAATACTTCAACAAATTTTGATAGAGCATTGCGTTTAATTGTAAATTGACCAAAAAAATAAGTGCTTCCTGCGTTAATAATCAGGAATATTTAAACCAAGAACTATATCTCTAGTGGCTTCC
>JBBKXS010000287.1:0-2518 GCA_037969605.1 Flavobacteriaceae bacterium | reverse complement strand
TATTATAAGAGTCAGATATTCTGAGAATAAAAGATTATTTGTTTTACAGATAAAGTTTGAAAAATAGTAGATTCATACTTCCTGTAATAATTATTTCGCAAATCTGGGGTATCTCCCTTCCTCTGCTAAGGAAATTCCACAAACCTGTGAGATTTTTTATTTTTAAATTTGCATTTGACATTTACTCACTACTTTTGTCTTCTGTTAAATCCACTATTAACCAATTCTATTATTTGCACATGAACTGGTACGACATCGAAAACATCAATGAGATCGACTCACCTTCGTTGGTACTTTACGAAGATCGATTGGTCTTTAATATTCAAAAGATGCTGGACATGGTTAATGGCAATTCTTCCAAATTAATGCCACATGTAAAGACCAGCAAGATGCCCGAGGTCATCAAACGTATGGTCGCGCTTGGCATCAAGAAATTTAAGGCCAGCACTATTGCAGAGGCAGAAATCACCGCTCGTGAGGGCGCCGAAACTGTGTTGATTGCACATCAATTGGTGGGTCCAAAGGTCATGAGGTTTCTATCGTTGAAAGCCCATTTTCCAAATACAATATTTGCCACTATTTTGGATAATAACGATTCTGCAAAACTTTTGAATGATTTGGCCAGTGAAAAAAATCTCATCATCGATTTTTATATAGATATCAATAGTGGCATGGACCGTTCTGGGATTGCCTTAGGCTCTGAACTTAATAAACTTATCGCCGAAATACCAAGATACAGTTCACTTACTTTTAAAGGCTTACATGTATATGATGGGCATATAAGACAGCCCGATTTTGAAATACGAAAAGATACCGTTGAAGCAGGGTTTAAAGACATCCATACCTTGTTTTCAGAATTAAAAAACCAGTTTCCAGAGCTAAAACTAATCTGTGGCGGAACACCCACGTTTACGGCACATCTGAGTGAAGACGACCGCATTTGCAGTCCAGGAACTTGTGTGCTGTGGGATTGGGGCTATGGCGAAAAATTAAAAGAACAGGATTTTAAATATGCTGCACTTTTAATCACCCGTGTTATTTCAAAACCTACTGAAGGCATCGTCACTATTGACCTTGGCCATAAATCGGTGGCTGCCGAAAACCCGATTCATCAAAGGGTTAAATTCTTAAACCTTGAAGGCTATGAGCTACTTTTACAAAGTGAGGAGCATGGCGTTTTACGGGTACAACATTGGAATAATCTTAAAGTGGGCGACATCTTATTTGGTGTTCCCTACCATATTTGCCCTACCGTGAACCTTTATGATGAAGTTTCGGTAATCAGAAACAAATGGAAAGTAGCTACTTGGGAGATCACAGCCCGAAAACGAAAGCTTGACATTTGATTTTTAAAAAAGGAAGCAAGTAAAGGTCTGCTATTTAAGACCTTCTATAATGAAGTATATAATACATATACCACGTCTTAATAATCTCTAAACACAATCTTACAAGTTTAGTTTTGGATATCAACGTTTAAAAAAGTACCATTGGTTACGGTTATTTTGGCCAAATCACTTTCACGCGTTAATCTTCCATTAAAGTTGCCATCCGCCTTATTATCATGAATCTTGGTAAAACTTATAGTTACAAAATCCCCTAATTCAGATGCGCGATAAATAGTTGATGGATCATACCCTAAAGTAGTAGTTACAACCAAGGTAGATCCATAAACCGAGTTGTCCGTAGTAGTATAAGTATAAGGAGTATTAATCGATAAATTAGTCGACTCAATGAAAAAAGACATGTCCTTTGGATGAATAGGGAATGTACTTGCTTCAGTACCTGTATGGAGGGCATAAAAATCGTTTCCAACTTTATAGATGAAAATAGCCAAAAAGTCATCTGAATTGGTGTTGTCGACCTGTTTCCAATTATACGTGATTCCATTTGCAGTAAAGATTAGAGTGGCTACTAGCGGCGTAGGAGTGGAATCATTTGAACAGGAAAATAAAAGGATCAAGAATACAAAACATATATGGCGCAGTGACATTTTTTAGGATTTAAGTTATGAATGTACAATTATAAAGGACAGTAAACTAATTAATTAGATTAATAATTTTGGATATTAAAAAACCTCAGATATACCGACGATAAAAGATTATTTGCTTTACAGGTTAAGTTTGAAAAATAGTAGAGCCAAACTTCCAACAATAATTTTTTCGCAATACTACTCTATCCTTCTACCTCCATAAATTAAACGCTTCGTTAATTTATAAGAGGTTTTTTATTTCACAAAAAGTAATGATACCTTTGGCACAATAAATGCCAAGACATTCGTTATTAAAAACAAACTTGACTAAATGTTTAAAAAGCTTATTGCCATAATCATTCTAATCCCTATTTTGGGGATCTCGCAAAACACTACAATTGGAACGAATGAAAAACTGACGTTTTCAGCCTCTTATAATATTTCCGGTTTACTTACCGAAATTGCTCAAATCACCATGGAAACCAGTGAAGTAAAAACTTCAACGGCTACTTTATTAAGATTAAAATGTTCTGCCTCAACCTATAGCAG
>JBBKXS010000286.1:0-4073 GCA_037969605.1 Flavobacteriaceae bacterium | reverse complement strand
AGCATTTCAGCGCCTCCTATAAATCCAACGGCAACAGGAACAGCAATGGCTAATAAACCTGGTAAAACCATCTCTTTAATAGATGCTTTTGTAGATATGTCAACACATTTATCATATTCCGCATATCCATCAGCAGCATCAAAAATAGCCCGATCTTCTTTAGTCGCTTTACTCATATCCGAATCATACTTGCGCATAACAACTAGCGCAGCTTTTAATTGAGGAATATCTCTAAATTGACGACGAACCTCTTCAATCATTGCCATAGCGGCACGACCAACAGCTTTCATAGATAAGGCTGAAAATACAAAAGGCAACATGCCACCAACCAATAAACCAGCCATAATTTGAGGCTGAGACACATCGATAGCCGTTACATTAGCAACTTTCATAAAAGCCGCAAATAAAGCTAAGGCCGTTAACGCTGCAGAAGCAATGGCAAAACCTTTCCCAATTGCTGCTGTAGTATTTCCAACGGCATCTAATTTATCAGTTCGTTCTCTAACTTCTTTTGGTAATTCTGCCATTTCAGCAATACCACCTGCATTATCAGAAATTGGTCCGTAGGCATCAACAGCTAATTGAATTCCAGTATTTGCTAACATACCAACTGCAGCAATTGCAATTCCGTAAAGACCTGCGAAATAATGTGAAACTAAAATAGCAGCCGCAATTAATAAAATTGGAATCATAGTAGACATCATACCAACACCCAATCCTGCTATGATGTTTGTAGCGGAACCTGTTTCAGATTGTCTTACTATTGATCTTACTGGTTTTTTATCAGTGCCTGTATAATATTCTGTTACTTTCCCAACAGCTAAACCGGCAACCAATCCTGCAATTGTAGCCCAAAAGACGCCTATTGCTCCAAATGGCAATCCATCAACTTCGGCTGGAATAAATTCTTTTATTAAGAAATATGAAGCCACCACCATTAATAATGCCGAACCAAATTCCCCAAGATTTAATGCTGTATGCGGAGAACCACCATCTTTTACTTTTACAAAGAAGGTTCCAATAATAGACATTACAATACCAACTGCAGCAAGAGCCAATGGTAAATATACAGCTCCTAAACCTTCAAAATTAGGTGTTATGATAAAAGCACCTAATACCATGGTACCTATAATTGATCCTACGTACGATTCGAATAAATCGGCACCCATACCAGCAACGTCACCTACGTTATCTCCAACATTATCGGCAATAGTTGCAGGGTTTAAAGGATGATCTTCCGGAATACCTGCTTCAACTTTACCTACAAGGTCAGCTCCGACATCGGCGGCTTTAGTATAAATTCCACCGCCAACACGAGCAAATAATGCTATTGAAGATGCTCCTAACGAAAAGCCTGAAAGCACATTAAGTACCATTTGTAAATTTTCAGCTCCAGGCCACATATTTTGATAAATCAAGAATAAACCACTCAATCCTAAAACTCCTAAACCAACAACACCTAATCCCATAACAGAGCCACCAGCAAATGCTACTTCTAAAGCTTTTCCCAATGAAGTTCTAGCAGCTTGAGTTGTTCTGACATTTGCTTTTGTAGCCACTCGCATACCAATAAATCCTGCCAGCCCCGAACAAATGGCACCAACAACAAAAGACAAGGCTACAAAACCGTTAGATCCTGCTTCAACATCTCCTTTAAAATACAATAAGATGGCTACAGCAATTACAAAAATTGATAGAATTTTGTATTCGGCCTTAAGGAAAGACATGGCACCATCGGCAATGTTTTTGGCAATTCTCTTCATTTTTTCATCTCCTTGATCTTGTTTTGTTACCCATGCACTTTTAACAAACACAAATACAAGTGCCAAAACACCGAAAAGCGGTAAATAATTTACTAATAATTCCATATAAGTTAGTTTATAATTAATTGAATTTTTTAACGGGGTCAAAAATAGTAAAATATACCTGATAAAAAAACCTTAAATTTAAGATGTGAACTTAATACAGTTACACTTTATAAATTTTATATCAAATAATGAAAGTTCTTTTTTTCTTGTGATCACTTTCTTCATAGCGGTTCACACATTGGTGGTAAATTTCTAAAGCTTCTTCGGCATTCCCCCAACCTTCTACATCCACTTTCTTCTTTTCCAAATCTTTATATACTTTAAAAAAATGTTCAATTTCTTTAATTTGGTGTGGATTTAAATCAGATAGATCATTTAAACTGTTCCAAATGGGGTCTGAAACTGGGACACAAATCACTTTTTCATCATTCCCTTTTTCATCTGCCATGTGAAACACCCCAATAGGTTTTACTTCCATAACGCACATGGGAAACGTTGGTTCTGTTCCCAAAACCAAAACATCCAATGGATCACCGTCCAAAGCCAAAGTTTCCGGAATAAATCCATAATCGGCAGGATACATCATGGATGAAAACAACAATCTATCAAAACGGATCTTTTTTAAGGTGAAATCGTATTCATACTTATTTCGGCTTCCTTTTGGTATTTCAATCAATACGTCGAAAGTTGTAGATGTGTTTGCTGGATTCATAGTACTTAAAATATGGTTTGCAAAGATACTGAAGCCTTTAAGTTTGGGCAACTAATTACACTTGTGATTATCAAAAAAATAAACGACCTTACATCCTTATCAATAACTAACACAAAAATCAATTATGACTCAATATTTAAGTTCATCAAAAATAAAATTGTTTTTAGGAGTCCTTTCTATAGTTTCCCTTCAAACCTGTAAAGAAAAAGATGCACAACAAATTTCAACTTCAGATACCAAAACTAATTGGGGGTTTTCAGAATTTGTAAAAGTAGATAGCATCAATCCCATTTTAAATCCTTCTGCGGCATTGGAATTTACCGACCCAATTACTGGCGCTTCGGCCAAATGGGAAGAACGTAATGTACTTAATCCAACGGCTGTGGTCAAGGATGGCAAGGTCTATTTAATGTACAGAGCTCAAGATTTAAATGGCACATCTAGAATTGGTATGGCCGTAAGTGATGATGGGCTACATTTTGAAAAAATGCCCGCTCCGGTTCTTTATCCTGACAACGATAGTATGAAAGTTTATGAATGGAATTATAAAAAAGATGCTGCGGAAAAAACCAATTCTGAAGATTGTTATTTCTGCTATTTTGACGGCGTTGAAGATCCCAGAATTGTGGAGAGTGACACTGGCGATTACATTATGACCTATACTTCCTATGATGGCAAAACTGCGAGATTAAGTATTGCGTCTTCAAAAGATTTAAAAACTTGGACCAAACATGGCTTGGTCTTAAGCGATGAAAAATACAAAGATACTTGGTCAAAAGCAGGAGCCATCGTAAGCGAATTGCAAGGCAATAAAATCATTGCCAAAAAAATTGATGATAAATATTGGATGTACTTTGGTGACACCGATTTGTTTATCGCTACCTCAACCGATTTGATCCATTGGGAGGTGGCAGAAAATGAGGAATCAGGAAAACTTTTTTCGGTGTTACATCCAAGAATGGGGTATTTTGATAGCCGCTTGGTAGAACCAGGGCCTTATGCTCTACTTAAAGATGAAGGTATTTTACTCATTTACAACAGTAGCAATGCCGCCAATTTTAACGACCCCAACCTCCCAAAGTTTACTTATGCCGCTGCACAGGCCTTATTTGACAAAGCGCATCCTTATAAACTTATTGATCGAACCGAAAGTTATTTTATTCACCCCGATAAAGATTATGAAAAAATAGGCGAAGTGAATGAGGTTTGTTTTGTAGAAGGTTTGGTATTCTTTAAGGATCAATGGTTTTTATATTATGGCACTGCCGATTCTAAAATTGCGGTGGCTGTGGCGGAGAAATAAGCGTTGACTTTATAATCAAAATAGTTGAACTGTGTTCCTGTCTGCCGACATGTAGGTAACGCCTGGTTTAAATAATTAAAAAAATCACATCAAAATATTACCTGCAAGCTGAGTAATAACAATATTAATTTTATAATTGTTGTAAGACACAATTATATTAATTTTATGAAAATTTAATAAGGATGAATACACTTTTTAAAATCTTACCTTACTGTTTGATATTAATAATTCTAAACTCATGTGTTGAGCA
>JBBKXS010000285.1:0-7723 GCA_037969605.1 Flavobacteriaceae bacterium | reverse complement strand
GTTCTCTTATGTGTCCAATAGAATTCCGGAAATTACTGATGAATTATATAAAATTGATGATGCTATGAAAGCGGGCTTCGGCTGGGAACATGGCCCCTTTCAAATTTGGGACGCCATAGGTGTTGAGTCAGGAATTGAATTGATGAAAGCTGAAGGCAAAAAACCAGCAGCTTGGGTAAACGACATGTTAGCTTCTGGAGTTAAATCTTTTTATTCGGTAAAGGATGGAGCAACGTATTGCTACAATATTCCAAAGAAAGCACAAGAAAAAATTCCAGGTCAAGATGCGTTTATCATTCTTAACAATATCAGAAAATCAAATGAAGTTTGGAAAAACGCTGATGTCGTTGTAGAAGATTTGGGCGATGGTATACTTAATTGTGAATTCCAATCTAAAATGAATACTATAGGAGCTGATGTTTTGGCCGGATTGAACAAGGCTGTGGATTTGGCCGAAAAAGATTTTCAAGGTTTGGTAATCGGAAATCAAGCTGCAAATTTTTCGGTTGGCGCTAATATAGGTATGATTTTTATGATGGCAGTGGAGCAGGAATACGATGAGTTGAATATGGCAATCAAATATTTTCAAGATACAATGATGAGAATGCGCTATTCAGCAATTCCAACCATTGCAGCTCCTCACGGTATGGCACTAGGTGGTGGTTGCGAACTTTCCATGCATGCTGATAAAGTGGTGGCCGCAGCTGAAACTTATATTGGTTTAGTAGAATTTGGAGTTGGTGTCATCCCGGGCGGTGGTGGTTCAAAAGAAATGGCTTTAAGAGCATCTGATTTGTTTAGGGAAGGTGACGTGGAATTAAATATTCTACGCCAACATTTCCTTACGGTTGCGATGGCAAAGGTCTCAACATCGGCTTATGAAGCTTTCGATTTGGGAGTTCTTCAAAAAGGAATAGATGTCATTATTGTCAATAAAGAACGACAAATAGCTACGGCAAAAGCTTATGCCAAACTCATGGCCGAACAAGGGTATACTCAACCTGTAAAGCGCAAAGACATCAAAGTGTTGGGCAAGCAGGCCTTAGGTTTATTCATGGTAGGAACTGACGCTATGGAAGACAGCAATTATATCAGTGAACATGATCAAAAAATCGCCAACAAATTAGCTTATGTTATGTCTGGAGGAGATTTGTCAGAACCTACATTGGTCAGTGAACAATATTTATTGGATTTGGAACGCGAAGCATTTTTAAGTTTATGCACCGAACGCAAAACGTTGGAGCGCATTCAACAGATGTTAAAAACTGGAAAACCACTTCGTAACTAGTTACGCAAGTAGTGAGATATTAGTATTGAGTAGTTAGAAAATGCATGAAGTAGATGATTTAAAAATATGGAATAAGTCAATTGAATTGACCAAATCTGTTTATCTAGTGATTATAAATTTAAATTCTGATGAAAAATTTGGACTAGCATCTCAAATTAAGAGAAGTGCGGTTTCTATACCCTCAAACATTGCAGAAGGTGCAGGAAGAAATTCTAATAAAGAATTTAAGCACTTTCTAAGTGTAGCAAACGGTTCAGCTTACGAACTTCAAACTCAATTAATATTATTAATAGAATTAAATCTTATAACTAAAGAAAAAGTACAACCAGTAATTGAATTATGTATTGAAATTCAAAAAATGAATTATTCATTTCAACAAAAACTATGATCTCAATACTCAATACTTAAATCTCAATACTATAAAAAAATGAAACAAGCATATATAGTAAAAGCATACAGGACCGCAGTTGGTAAAGCGCCAAGAGGGTTGTTCCGTTTTAAACGAACAGATGAATTGGCAGCAGAAACCATTCAGTACATGATGAATGAATTACCTCAACTGGACAAAACCCGCATCGACGATGTTATAGTTGGCAATGCGATGCCAGAAGGTGCACAAGGGTTGAATATGGCTCGATTCATATCTTTAATCGGGTTGAATAGTGTTGATATTCCAGGAGTTACTGTCAATCGGTTTTGTTCCTCAGGAATTGAAACCATTGGGATTGCTACTGCAAAAATACAGGCGGGTATGGCCGATTGCATTATTGCGGGCGGTGCAGAAAGTATGAGTTCGGTACCCATGTCGGGTTTTAAACCAGAGCTGAATTATGACATTGTCAAAGCTGGTCACGAAGATTATTATTGGGGCATGGGAAATACGGCCGAGGCCGTGGCCAAACAATTCAAGGTGTCTCGAGAAGATCAGGATGAATTTGCCTTTAATTCTCATATGAAAGCCCTAAAAGCTCAGGCTGAAAATCGTTTTCAAGATCAAATTGTTCCTATTGAAGTCGAACAAACTTATGTAGATGATAAGGGCAAAAAAGCCACAAAAACATATATAGTAACCAAGGATGAAGGACCACGAGCAGGTACCAGTATAGAAGCCTTAGCCAAATTACGACCAGTATTTGCAGCAAACGGTAGTGTAACCGCAGGTAACTCATCACAAATGAGCGATGGTGCAGCTTTTGTTTTGGTAATGAGCGAAGCCATGGTGAAGGAATTAAAATTGGAACCTATTGCGCGATTGGTCAGTTATGCAGTTGCAGGTGTCGAACCAAGAATCATGGGTATTGCTCCGGTAAAAACCATTCCAAAAGCACTGGCACAAGGAGGTTTAAAACAATCCGATTTGGAACTCATTGAATTGAATGAAGCCTTTGCTTCACAATCCTTGGCGGTCATAAGGGAACTGAAGTTAAATCCAGACCTCGTTAATGTCAATGGTGGTGCCATAGCCTTGGGTCATCCTCTAGGATGTACTGGAACAAAACTTTCGGTACAGCTTTTTGACGAGATGCGAAAACGCAATATACAGGGGAAATATGGAGCAGTTACAATGTGTGTGGGAACCGGTCAAGGAGCATGTGGTATTTTTGAATTTCTCAATTAAGAAAAAGGAGAAAAGATAATAGAATAAAGACTTTTATTTTGAGTAATAGAAAACGTCATAACTATAAAAATCTTAAAATTTGGCAATTAGGACTCGAAATAGCCAATGACATTTCTGATATCTTATTAGATTTTCCTAAACATGAAAGGTATGATTTAAGTTCTCAAATAAGTAGGTGCTCGGTTTCGATACCAAGTAATATTGCAGAAGGTTCAGCAATAACAGATAAATCATTTAGCAACTATTTAGATATTTCACTGGGTTCTTCATTTGAATTAGGAACTCAATTGTTAGTTGCACACCATAGAACTTATATAAATGATAAAACATTAACAATATTAGAAAATAAAATAGAAGAATTTCAAAGAATGACAATGGGTTTCCAAAATGGACTAAATAATTAAGTCTATTTTCTTTATTCTGTTATCTATTCTCTAAACAAAATTAAATATGGAAAAAGAATTATTAAGAGGCGGTCAGTTCTTGGTTAAAGAAACCAACTGTGATGATGTTTTTACTCCTGAGGATTTCTCTGAAGAGCAAAAAATGATGAAAGATGCGGTTATGGAATTTAACGACCGTGAGATTATTCCAAACAAACCTCGCTTCGAGGCTAAAGATTATGCTCTCACTGAAGAATGTATGCGTAAGGCCGGTGAATTGGGATTCCTAAGTGTTGCTGTTCCTGAAGCCTATGGTGGGTTGGGAATGGGATTTGTATCAACTTTGCTTACCTGTGATTATATCTCCAGTGGTACAGGCTCTTTTAGTACGGCTTTTGGTGCACATACAGGCATTGGAACCCTTCCAATAACCTTATATGGAACCGAAGAACAAAAACAAAAATATGTGCCAAAATTAGCTACAGGTGAATGGTTTGGTTCTTATTGTTTGACGGAACCTGGAGCAGGTAGTGATGCCAATTCTGGTAAAACTACCGCTACGCTTTCCAAAGATGGTAAAAGCTATAAAATCAACGGACAAAAAATGTGGATTTCAAATGCTGGATTTTGTCGTTTAATGATTGTTTTTGCACGTATTGAAGACGATAAAAACATTACAGGATTCATTGTTGAATTTGATAAAGAAAACCCTAACGGAATTACTCTAGGAGAGGAAGAACATAAATTAGGTATTAGGGCCTCATCTACACGACAGGTATTCTATAGTGACACGATTGTTCCAGTTGAAAACTTGTTGGCTGGTCGTGGTGAAGGCTTTAAAATTGCCATGAACGCCTTAAACGTTGGGCGTATTAAACTGGCAGGAGCATGTTTGGACTCACAACGCCGTATCACAACATTGGCCGTTCAATATGCCAACGAACGCAAACAGTTTAAAACCCGTATTTCAGACTTTGGCGCGATTAAAGTAAAATTGGCCGAAATGGCTACCAGCGCTTATGTAGGTGAATCTGCAACCTATAGAGCAGCTAAAGATATTGAAGATCGAATTGCGCTTCGTGTGACTGCTGGAAATTCTCATCAAGAAGCTGAGCTAAAAGGTGTTGAGGAATATGCTATTGAATGTTCTATTTTAAAAGTAGCAGTTTCTGAAGATATTCAACATTGTGCTGACGAAGGTATTCAGATTTTTGGCGGAATGGGGTTTTCTGAAGACACACCTATGGAAGCCGCTTGGAGAGATGCCCGAATTACCCGAATTTATGAAGGCACCAATGAAATTAACCGTATGCTCTGTGTTGGTATGTTAGCCAAAAAAGCAATGAAAGGACATGTCGATTTATTAACACCAGCAACAAAAGTTCAAGAAGAATTGATGGGTATCCCTTCATTTGATGTACCTGATTATTCTGAATTATTTTCAGAAGAAAAAGAGATGATCAGGAAATTAAAAAAAACCTTCTTGATGATTGCCGGAGCTGCGGTTCAAAAATTTGGACAAGAATTGGACGACCAACAGCAGTTATTGATTGCCGCCGCAGATATCTTGATTGAAATTTATTTGGCTGAATCTGCCATTTTAAGAACCGAAAAAAATGCCAAACGTTTTAGTGTAGAAAAACAGTCCATTCAAATTGCCATGGCAAAATTATATTTATATCATGCGGTTGACATCATTGAAGAGAAAGGTAAGGAAAGTATTATTTCCTTTACCGAAGGTGACCAACAAAAGATGATGCTTATGGGTCTAAATCGTTATACCAAATATGCCAACTACCCAGATATTGTAGATTTGCGCAACGCTATTGCCGAAAAGGTAAAAGATGAAAATAAATATTGTTTTTAAACAATAGACTAATTCAAATGACGAAAAAGCCAGTTCTTTAGTTAGAATTGGCTTTTTTAATTTTAGTATATTTAGAAAAATATTTAAGCTAATGAAAAAGTATGCTATTCTTGTTACGCTCCTATTTCCATTATTTAACTTTTCTCAACCCAATACCGAAGTCTTTCTGTTCGATTTAAACCAAGAAAATGAGACTTTTCAACTTTCCAATTTTAAAAATATCAGCAATAATGAAGGTTACGATAACCAACCTTCATTTTTAGATAACAACACGATGTTATATGCTGGAACTAGAAATGGGCAAACTGATATCGTCAAATATAATATCTCCAGTGGTGAAACATACTGGGTTTGTGAAACCGAAGGCAGTGAATATTCTCCCTTAAAAATCCCGAACCAAAACGCAGTTTCGTCCATCCGATTGGATAAAGACGGTAATCAAGTATTGAGAAAATATGATTTAAATAGTGATGAATCTGAGCTTTTAGTCGATGATATTATTATTGGTTATCAGGTTTGGTATAATGAAAACATACTCCTGTCATCGGTATTAGAAGATGGTGGACTTTCACTGTATAATACCAACTTCAAAGAGAAAGCAAACCATAAAATTGAAGCAAAAGTTGGTCGATCACTGCATAACATTCCAAACTCAAATTTGGTAAGTTTTATTTCTAAAGAAAAGGATAGCATTTGGGACATTAAATCGGCGGATCCAAAATCTGGTACTACCAAATTTATAATCCATACGCTCCCAAATTCTGAAGATATGTGCTGGACTTCAAAGGGTGCTATTCTTATGGCAAATAACAATATTCTATATAGATTTAAACCAACTGTTGATAAGGATTGGGTAAGAGTTGCTTCATTAAATTCCTATGGAATAACCAACATCACACGTTTGGCTGTAAGTCCTGATGGCAAAAAATTGGCTGCAGTTGGAGAACTTACAAATGTCACCTTAAAACCTATTTTAAAAAATATATCTTGGATTTCTGGCAATTGGAAAGGCGAAGCCTTTGGCGGGCAGACCGAGGAAAATTGGAGCGCACCTTCTGGAGGATCCATGATGGCTACATTCAAATTAATAAATGACGGAAAAGTGGCCTTCTATGAAATTGAAATTATTAGAGAGGTTGACGATACCTTAATTCTACAATTAAAACATTTTAATAACGACCTTAAAGGCTGGGAAACCAAAGACGAAACCGTAGATTTCCCTTTAAAAGAGATTACTCCAAATAAAGTTATTTTTGAAGGAATGACATTTGAAAAAGTCAATGAGAATGAAATGAATGTTTATGTTGATATCCATCAAAAAGACGGCACTTTTGAAACTGTAAAATTTAATTATAAAAAATGATCAAGATACTCAGATTAGTCACTATTGTTCTTTTGTTTACAAGTGTTTTATTTGCACAAACCAATCAAAAAATCTACGATATTTTAGACGCTGTTTCAGCAGAGCATATTAAAAATGATGTCAAAACTTTAGCAGATTTTGGCACGCGCCACACCTTAAGCGACACCGTCTCCAATGCTCGTGGCATTGGAGCTGCCAGACGTTGGATAAAGTCGGAATTTGAAAAGATCTCTAGAGATTGCAACGATTGTCTTGAAGTATCTTACCAAAAGAATTTTGTAAAAAAAGGCACCAACGAACGCATTGTAAAAGACGTCTGGATCAATAACGTCGTGGCTATTCAAAAAGGAACCAAATACCCAAATCGGTATATTATTATGAGTGGCGATATCGATTCTCGGGTATCGGACCCAAAGAATTATACTTCAGATTCTCCTGGAGCCAACGATAATGCTTCAGGTATGGCCGGAACTATTGAAGCCGCAAGAGTATTGTCCAAATACCAATTTGAAAACAGTATTATTTATCTTGGTTTATCAGGTGAAGAACAAGGATTATTCGGAGGTAAAGGCTTGGCAGAATATGCTCAAAAAAATAATTGGGATATCATTGGCATTTTCAATAATGACATGATCGGAAACATCTCTGGCGTTGATGGCGTGATTGATAACAGAACCTTTAGAATTTTCTCCGAACCTGTTCCTGTTACCGAAACCGAAAAAGAGCGTAATGCACGCCGCTTTTATGGTGGAGAGGTGGATGGGATTTCACGGCAGTTGGCCCGATATGTATATAAAACCACCAAAACCTATATGCCCGAAATGAATCCAATGATGGTGTACCGATTGGATCGATTTGCTAGAGGTGGACATCATCGCCCATTTAATGACGTTGGATTTGCAGGTATCAGAATTATGGAAGCCCATGAAAATTATACCCAACAGCACCAAGATATACGTACTGAAAATGGCATCCATTATGGTGACACCTTTGAACATGTCAATTTTGAATACGCCAAAAAATTGACTACTGTAAACGCCATTAATTTAGCCAGTATTGCCTCTGCCCCACCTGACCCAAAAAGAGTGGCGATTGGGGGTATGGTAGAACCTTCAACACGACTACAATGGGACAAGGTAGATGGCGCAGATGGTTATAAAATTTATTGGAGAGATACCACCTCTCCTACTTGGGACTATAGCAG